>JBIILC010000041.1:0-12609 GCA_044232865.1 Opitutales bacterium
TAGGGGCTGCCGATGTCGTCGAGCACCTGATATTCAACCTGGCCGGGACGGTAATAGACGCCGCTGTTGCAGCCCTTGCTGACCTTCCAGTCGAAGCGTAGCTCGAAATCATCAGGCAAGGTGCGGACTTCGTAGGTCAGTTGACCGGAAGGGCGGACGCGGGCGAAGGCGCCGTCCTGGATCTCCCAGTTGCCAGGGTTCTTCCATCCGTCGAAGGTCTTGCCATCGGAAAGCGCCGCAAAGCCGAGACGCTGCTCCTCCGAATCCATCGGTGCAGCCGCGAGCGTCGCCGTCGCAGCAATCAGGGTAATCAGGAAGCGCATGGGGTGGGATGGATGGCAGATGGCAGATGGCGGATGGCAGAGTGCGGATGACCGAGGGAGGAGGCAGATTATTATGAGAGGGGAGATGCCATCTTTATTTATCCGTCATCTGTCATCGGCCATCTGTCATCTTCACTGCCTTACGGCAGTCACGATACTGCGGTCACAAGCAGTATCCTGATGGCGGATGTCGGTGAAGCCGGCTTCGGTCAGGAACTCGCGCATCTCGCCGGTGCCGTAGCAGCGGCCTTCGGTGACGCTCATGAGTAGGGCAGAGTAAGCGGCGACGGGGGCCGGGCCGGTCTTGGCGTCGTTCAGGTGGGCGTCGTGGACGATGAGCAGGCCGCCCTTAGGCAAGGCTTTGGCGGAAGCGGCGAGCAGGAAGCGTACCTTGTCGGTGTCCCAGTCATGGAGGACGTTGGAGAACAGGTGCACGTCATAACCAGAGGGCAGGGCTTCGGTGAACATGTCGCCGGCTTTGACGTCGACGCGGTCCTGGAAGCCACGCTTGGCGATCATCTTGCGCGTGATGCCGTCGACCGGAGCGCGTTCGAAGACCGTAGCGGTTAGCTTGGCGTGGTTGGCGACGAGCGCGCAGGCGTAGATGCCCGAACCGCCGGCGATATCGAGCAGACGGGTACGGGTACCGATGGGTGAGGCCTTCGCCATTGCCGGTCCGAGCGTGAAGCCGCGTGAATCCATGGCGGCGGTGAAGCTGGTGGCGAACGCGTCGGTGAGCATGGCTTCGCTCCAGGGCTTCTCGTCCTTGTAACTGCCCCAGTTGGCGGGCTTATCGGTCTTCAGGATGATGATGAAGTCCTTCACCACCGGGCGGTCCTTGAGCGAGGCGTAATAGGCGCCGAGGAAGATCGGCGAGGTGCTGACGAGGTGCTCATGGCCGAGTGCGGTTACCGTGTAGACGCCGTTCTTCAGGGCGAGGAAGCCATTGGCGGTGAAGAGCGTCAGCATCACGTCGGTCGGACGGCGGTGCGTGCCGAGGTCGTGGCAGACGGTGGCGAGATCGGCATGCTTGGCTGCGAGTTTCGTGAAGAGGTCAAATTCCGTAATCGCGGCGGCAATCAGATCGACGGCGTAGAGTCCGTCGCGGAAGCGATAGATTTCTAGCGGATCGTGGGCGGGTGCACGGGTAAGGTCGAGCGAGGGTGACATAAGCAAGGGCTGCACGATGACAGCCCTTGCGGAGAAAACACCTATTTTCTGAAGATTACTTCGCCTTCTTCTTCCCGGCTTTCTTCTTCGTACCTTCTTGTCCATCAGCAGCGGGCTTATCGGCGTAATCCGGAATCTTGAAGTCGATGGCCTTGGCCTGCTTGTCGTATTCCGCTTCCAGCTTTTTGCGCAGGTCGGCGTAGGCCGGGTCGGCGGCGAGGTTCTTGATCTCGTAGGGGTCGACCTTGAGGTCGAAGACTTCGGTCCATTCGTCGTGCCCTGGGTACTTGATCAGCTTGGCATCGGCGGTGCGGACGGCGGTCGTCATCGGGGAGCCGAAGTTCTTTTCGTAGAAGTAGCAGTAGAAGAAGCTGTCTCGCCAGGCGGCATCATCGCGTCCTTCCATGAGCGGCTTCCAGCTGCGTCCCTGTATTGCGGTCGGCACCGGCTGGCCGGCGAGGTCGAGGAAGGTCGCGGCGGGGTCGATGTTGAGGACCATGCGATCTTCGGTGCGGCCGGCCTTCACTCCACGCGGGTAGCGAACAAGCATCGGGATGCGCATGGATTCCTCATAGGCGGTACGTTTATCCCCGAGATTATGTTCGCCGAGGTAGTAGCCGTTATCGCTCGAGAAGACGAAGACCGTGTCTTCGGTCAGCTTGAGGTCGTCGAGTACCTTCAGCAGTTTGCCCACGTTGTCGTCGACGGAATTGATGCCGCGGAACATGCCGAGGTTGGTGCTCACTTCCTTGGCGTCGGTGGCCTTGCCCTTCGGGCCGTTCGGTCCGGCCTTGGCGTAGATGGGCGGGATGCCGTAATTGGGCACGGAGCGAGCCAGGGCGCCTTCGTAGTCCTTGGCGTTGCGGGGAGGAGGGGTGAAGGGGCCGTGGCAAGTCTTGAGGCCCAGAATCATCAGGAAAGGTTTGTCCTTATTGGCTTTGATGAAGTTCGCTGCGTATTCGGTGGTGACGTCGTCGACAAAGCCCTCACTCGCGGTCTTGACGCCGTCGACCTCAATCGGGCAATCGAAGTAGATACCTTGGCCGACGAAGCTCGCGGACGTGTCGAAGCCTGGGCGTTTGCCAGCCTGACTACCGTGGTGCCACTTTCCGAAGTAACCCGAGACGTAGCCGGCCGGGCGGAGTAGGGTGGCGACGGAGATATTTCCTTCCGGGTGAGGCGTATGGTTATTGGTGACGCCGTTGACGTGGCCATACTGGCCGGTCACGAGCGAAGCGCGCGAAGGGGCGCAGAGGGAGTTCACTACGAAAGCGTTACGGAAACGGATGCCTTCGGTGGCGATGCGATCGAGGTTCGGGGTCTTGAGCCAAGGAAAGCGACCTTTCTCTCCCTGTTCCTTCTGCACGACGCTGAGTGCGTCCCAGCGCTGGTCATCGGTGAAGACGTAGACTAAGTTGGGCTTACGGTCAGCGGCGGCCGCTAAGGACGCGAACCCGGCAAAAAGGATTAGGGCGAACTTATTCATGAGGATCTTATTTGGCCTTGGCCTTACCTTTGGCGGCGGGGACGGGGGTTGATATCGGTGCCCAGTCATCGGTACGGAACGGCGAAGCGGGGAGGTCGGCACCGTTCACGAGGTTGGTCTCCGGGTTATCGAGCCAGGCGTAACGCAGGGCGACCGGGGTGGTGACTTCTGCGCTACTCACGATAAGTTTAGAGCCGTCGATCTTGGCGCTCGCCGGCTTCCACTGCTTGTCCGCACCAGCGAGCTGGAGGCCCTTTATGGGACCGCCGTCCCGGGTCTTGAGGCCGTCGGCATGGGAGAGCGTGACGATGACTTCGGCGCCTTTGATCTCATGGCCAGCGGGCAGCGGGCCGCTGGTGGCGGCGACCTTCTTGCCGTAGACCGTGCCGAGGGCCCAGAGGGAAAGGCGACGGCCGACTTCCTGCTTGTTGGCTGGGTGGATGTTGCCGGCATCACCGATATCGATCGCGATGGCCATGCCCGTGTGGGGCAGCGCCAGCGTCTTCAGCATCGATTCGCGGACCAGCGGCCAGCCTTCCCCGGCGCGTTTAAAATTGGGAAGCTGGACCCAGGCGAAGGGCAGCGCTTCATCGCCCCAACGGGCCCGCCAATCGGTGACGAGCGCGGACAGCTGATGGACGTAGAGTGTGGCGCGGCTGTCGGTCGAGTTCGCTTCACCTTGGTACCAGAGCATGCCTTTGAGCGTGAAAGGGACGAGCGGCGCTACCTTGCCGTTGAATAGCCCGCCGTAGTTTCCTTTACGTTCACTGACGTCGGCGGCATTGCGTGGCGGGCGAGGTGCCTTCTTGCCTTCAGCGGCGGCCTTGGTCTTGGCGGCCTTGTATTTCTCCACAGCGACGACGTACTCGGCTTTCGCCTTCTCTGGGTCGACCTTGGGCATCGCGTCGCTCTGGGCTTTCAATGCGGCGCTAAGCTCGGGCTTCGTCTCTTGGACTTCTGGGGCGATCCACGATTCAATCGGGGTACCGCCGACGGAGGTGTTGATCAGCCCGACCGGGACGCCGACTTCGCGATGGATTTCGCGGCCGAAGAAGTAAAGGGTCGCACTGAAACCACCGACGTTGTCGGGCGTGCACGCGAGCCACTTGCCCTTCGCCTGGGCCTGCACGGTGGCGGCGGCGCCAGAGTCTTCCTTGAAATGGCGAATGAGCGGGTAGCTCGCGGCGGCCTTCTCTTTCTCGAAGTCTTTCGAACGGCTTACGCCCATCGCCATATTAGATTGGCCAGAGCCGAGCCAGACGTCGCCCACGAGCACGTCAGAGACCTCAGCCTTGCGGTCAGCCTTGCCCGTGGCGGTGAGTTTGCGACTTTCAGCGCTGGCCATCAGCGGGTCGAGGCGGAGCGACCACTTGCCAGACGCATCGGCCTTAGCGGTCTTTTTCTGGCCGGCGAATTCGACCGAGATCTCTTCGTCGGCATCAGCCCAGCCCCAGACTGCGACGGCCTTGTCCCGTTGGAGGACCATGTGGTCGGAGAACACGGCCGGCAGCTTCAGGTCGGCGGCGGTGAGCGCCTGACAGGCGGCTAGACAGAGTAGTGTCAGCAGGGGCGTGCGAAGAGGGGGCATGCCTATCTAACAGCCAGACCGCCCAGGAGTTGCGACAAAACCTCCCGAGGGTCACTTTAAGGTCTTAATATAAAGAACCAACGACTCTATCTGCGGATCGGATAGCACCCCGGCGAAGCTCGGCATGGCGAATTCAGACTTCACGAAGGAGGCATGCTTCTTGGCGTTGGGTTCGAGGATGGCTTCGCGGACGTAGGCCGCGTCGGCGACGAGTGAACCCTTCTTGCCCTTGTCGGTCACGTAATCGCGCTTGGAGCCAAAGAGGCCTTTCCAACTCGGGCCGACGTTGCTCATCGCAGTCTCGCCGACGGAGTGGCAGGCGATGCAGCCGAACATCGTGGCGAGGCGCTTACCTTCGTCGGCCGAGACGATCTCGGCCTTCTTCGCCGCCGCGGCGCGCGGGGTGAGGTCGATTTCAATCGGACCAAAACCTTCGGCGACGGGGTCGAATTTCGTGAATTCGTAGGGAGTTGTGTAGGCGTTCTGACGCATCTCGGTGCCGGCGGCGGAAGTAAGCGTCCAGCCGATGCGCAACTGCTCGACGGGCTTAAGCCCCGGGACGCCGATGAAGACACTCTTGGCGTCCGTGCTCAGGTAAGCGCTGCTGGCCGTGAGCCAATCGTTGCCGGTCTTGCCATCCGCCTTGTACTGAGCCGAACCGTAGGTGTGGGCCCGTTTGTAGTGCCACGTCGCGAAGGAATAGTTGTCGGGATTCGTGGCCTTGACCGAATCGAGGGCGACATCGAATCGGAGCAGGATGCCGCGGTCCGTCGGGATGACTTCACGGGGCGTCAGCGAAGGCGCGCCGGTGTGGCGGACGCGTTCGATGCCGGTGAGGGTCTTGAGCGTGTTGCCCCAGCCGGCAATCTGGAAGCCAGCGATGTAGAGTTGGCCGTCGGCTGGATTGACGGAGCCGTTGAGGGGCGGGGTGGCGAAGTCGCTCGCGATGCTGACGACGCTGGCCTGCGGGCGGGAGCCGCGATGATTCCAGAGCACGCGGAGGAGGTCGGGCTGGTTGAAGCAGATCTGCAGCATCTCGTCGTTGAGCGGTCCCATCTTGGCGTCGAAAAGCCAGACCTGCGAGAGGGCGGAGGCGTTGACGGCGTGGGGAATCCAGGTGAGCGGCTCGGCGATGGGGGCGGGATATTTCTGCTTGGGCAGCTTATCGCTCAGGAAGCCATAGAACTGGGCGTCCTTGACGATGTGGATCGGGGTGCTGGGGATATACTGCCCCTGCTGGTCGCTGGCGATGACGAGGCCCGTGCGCGGATGGACCGACAGGTTGGGTTGACGGAACCCATAGCCGAGCAAGGTGGCCGTCTGACCATCGGCGGAGACTCGGAGGATGCTGCCGTTGTGCTTGCCGATGGTGGTCGCTTCCTGGCCGCCCTTGCCGATGACGAATTCGCCTTTCGGCGCGAGGCGGATCGTGCTCGGGAATTCACGCATATCAGCCGTCTGGGCGAAGGCGTTCGAGAAGAGCTCATGGACGTCGGCTTCACCGTCGCCGTTCGTATCGCGGAGTCGCCAGATGCCGTTACGGTCGAAGACGTAAATCTGATCGTCGCGGATGGCGCAGGTCATCGGCTCATGCAGGCCGGAGGCGAATCGACGCCAGGTCACCTGCGTGGAGTCTTCCTTGAGTCCGCGGGCCAGCCAGACGTCGCCATCGAGGGTGACGACAACGGCGGTGCCGTCCTTAAGGAACTGGATGTCGCCGGTACGGACGGCGCGCTTCCAGGGGTTATCGACGGGTAGGCCGACGTGATCGATGACGTAGGTGGCCTTGGCGGAGCTGAGGGCGACCTTGGTGGTGACCGAAGATTTCCAGCGACGGCTGGTTGGGCCGGCGGGGATCGCGACGGCAGCGATGCTCGGGGCAGCGTGTTCGTCGCAGAGCGAGACGCAGATGGCGGCAAGAGCGACGTTGGCCGGAACCTTCACCACGAAGAAGTCGTCATCTTGGACTAGTTCGGCCGGGCCGCTGACGGTGACCCCGGTCTCGAGTTCCTGAGACGGACCCTGGTGGCGGGCGCCGATGACGAGGAGCAGGTCCTTCGTATGGGCGGAGACGGACAGATGGCGCTCGATGACGACATGGCCGTCGTGCTCGGAAGTCTTCCAGAGCTCGCGAATCGTGGCGTCGGCGACGCGATAGGTCAGGACGACATCTTGGCCGATGAGTTCGACGGATTGGAATTGGCCGAGCGAGGTCGGGATAGGTCCGCGGCCTACTTCCTCGGGCGAAGGGGCGGGTGAGCGCGGGTCGACGTGATCGACCTTAGCGCCGAGCTGCCAACCAGGGATGACTGCGTGGCCGAGCCAGAGTTTGCCTTCAGGCTGTGGGGCGGGGAATTGGCCGCCGAGCGTCTTGCGGCTGGGGTCGAGGTATGAGCCGGGAGCGAGGGCCTTGTCGCTGACGCCTTTACCGCGCCAGACGGCGGAGACGCGGAGTAGGTCGGTGTCGAAGCAGGCCCACGTGTCATGGGGCAGCTTGATGATGAGCCCGCGCGGCGTGAGGTTGTTTTTGCCGACTCCGTCGCGGCGTGCATCGAGAATCGTGGAGAAGAAAGGGAAGTCGGCCTCGACCCAGGTGCCCCAGGGCTGCGGGGCGTAGGACATGGTCTTACGGCCTTCGCGCGGCGCCGACTTTTTCGCCGGCTCGGCCCCTAGGCAGCTCAGGACTCCGCAAAGCAGGGCGAGAGTGAGACGGACGAGGCTCATGGAGAGGAAGGGATAGGCCGACGAAGGCTTACGGGCAATGTCCTTCATGCAGCCCTCATCGTCCATCTTCAAACCGACTCAGAGTCCCTGCAGCCAGCGGAGGAAACTGCCTTCCTCGGAGACCATGATGCGGAGCAGATCGCTCCGTTCGTCAGTCCAGGGGAGGACGCGGGCGGAGAATTCAACCGGGGCGCTGGTCACGTCGAGCAGGAGCGGCTGCTTCAGCAAGGCTTGATTGCGCGTCATGATGATCCAGTCCGAGCCATAGAAGCCAGCGTCCTCGTAGGCCGTGTCGTTGTCGTCGATGGTGATAGCCGGGAAGCCGATCTTCTCCGCGATGCGGTAGACCACGGGATGGAGGTCGAGGTAGCGGTTTGAGACATGGATCACGATGGCGCCGTCAGGCTTGAGGTGACGCTGGTAGGTCGCGAAGGCCTCCAGCGTGAGCAGGTGGACCGGGATCGCGTCGCTACTGAAAGCGTCGAGAATGATCACGTCGTATTGCTGATCGGGTTCGCCCTCCATGCGGAGGCGAGCGTCGCCCATGACGAGTTCCGTCTTGGCCTTCGAATCTTTCAGATAGGTGAACGTCGAGCTCGCGAGGCGGGCCACGTCGTCATTGATTTCGTAGAAGCGGAACGTGTCGCCGGTGCGTCCCCAGGCAGCGAGGGTGCCGGAACCGAGACCTACCGCACCAATGCGGCGGCCGCCTTCGGGCTTGAGGGTGCGCAGAAGTCGCCCGACGCCGCTGGTCGAGGTGTAGTAACTGCTGGGGTTGCCGCGTTTCTCGGGGTCGACGTATTGGAGTCCGTGAATCGTGGCGCCGTGCTGCAGCGTGAGATGATGCAGCTCGGGATTGCCGGCGTCGTTCTCGATGACCTTGAGCACGCCGTAGAAGCCGCGGGTCACGCTGACGGCGCCGCGCAGGGAGGTCGAAGCGACGTCATAGAGGCCGTAGCCGAAGGCTGGGAGGAGGAGCAGCAGGACCGCCCAGCCCCAGCGGGCCTTACCGTGCTGGAGTGGGAAGGCCGCATCTTGGCGGAGGACGCCCAGCACGAGCGCCGCCGTGAGGAAGAGTGCGAGGTGGAGCTCAAAGTAATCTAGGAAGATAAACGGAGCGACGAGGGCGACGAAGAGTCCGCCCGCCGCGCCGCCGGCGGAGATCGAAAGGTAGTAGCCCGTGAGTCGGCTGGCGCCCGGGCGCAGACGGAAGACCTCGCCGTGGCAGACCATGCACGCCACGAACAGCGTGCCGAGGTAGAGCGTCGCGAGCGGAGTGATATCGGGATGGGATTCCGCCTGGATGAGATTATATAGCACCATGCCCAGCAGCGCCGCAAGGAGCGGTAGCCAGACGGCGCGGTGATACCAGCGCGGGCTATCGAAGCTGATGATGAACGAAAGAAGGTAGAGGCTGAGAGGCAGGACCCAGAGGAAGGGCACGACGGCGATGTCCTGGCAGATTTTGTTAGTGATCGCGAGGAGTAGCATCACTCCACATGCGGGCAGGGCGAACCAGAGCAGCTTACGGCTCGTCGACGGAGCTTCCTCCGCGTCGTCCGCGATGGTCGCTTTCGTGTCGGCCCCGGCGCTCTTCCAGACCTTGTAACCGCACCAGCCGGCGAGGCCGGCGTACAGGGCGAGACCGATGGACCACCAGTTGGCCTGGGCTTGACGGGCGAGCTGCGGTTCGAGCACGAACGGATACACCAGGAGCGCGAGGAGGGAGCCGATGTTTGAGAGGGCGTAGAGACGATAGGGCGAGACGCCGGGGTTCGCCTTACTGAACCAAGCCTGCAAGAGCGGGCCGGTAGCCGAGAGTACGAGATAGGGGAGGCCGAGGCAGGCCAGGAGTAACAGCAGGATGTGTCCAGCGGCATTGGAACCGTCGGTCGGCTTCCATTGGTCGCCTGGGGTGATCGGGAGCAGGGCCACCGCGAGCGCCAACAGGCAGAGGTGCGTGATGACCTGACGGCGAGGGGTGAGGCGGCTGATGCTGAAGTGGGCGTAGGCGTAGCCGCCGAGGAGTAGGACCTGGAAGAACAGCATGCACGTCGTCCAGACCGCGGGGCCGCCGCCGAACCAGGGGAGGATGAAGCGCGCGATCAGCGGCTGGACGAGGAAGAGCAGGCAAGCTCCCCAGAAGATGGTCAGGCTGAAGGCGAACATGGCTGGTTGCGTGTTTAGAACCCCGCCGTGCGGCGAAGGTTAGGGGTAAAGAAGGGCTAGGTCCTCGCCCCCCTTATGGCAACCCCCATCAGGCCCGCGGGCGGAACTTCAGCACGAGCGACTCATACCCGAGCTTCCGTTCGTAATCATGCTCGGACTCGGTGCGTTCCTCGGCCGAGATGATCTCCAGCGAGTCCACCAGCTCGACGCACTTTTGCAGCAGGGTACGCACGATCAGACGGGCGTGCGGGGCGCCGAGGCAGAGGTGTTCGCCGAAGCCGAACGACAGGTGCGGGTTCGGCTTACGGTCAATCTTGAACTCGTCGGCCTGTGGGAAGACGGACTCATCGCGGTTGGCGGAAGCCCAGCCGAGCGAGACGCGCCCGCCCTCGGGGACTTGCTCGCCGTGGACTGACGTGGCGACCGGACAGACGCGACCGATGTGCGTCAGCGGCATGAAGAATCGGAAGAACTCCTCGCTCGCATGCGTGATGCGCTTTGGGTCTTCACGCAGGAAGGCGAGTGCCTCAGGATTGGCGGCGAGGTGGCCGAGCGCGCAGGCCACCGTATGGATGATCGTATCGCGGCCGCCGGCGAAGGCTAGGTTGGCGAAGCCCATCATCTCTTCACGCGTGAGCGGCTGGCCGCGGAAGCTCGCTTGCGTGAGCGCGCTGAAGAAGTCGGCGCCGGGCGCACGGCTGGCCGCGTCGAACTTGCCGTGCAGGTAGTTCTCCAGCTCGACGCCTTTCTTGAGCCCGCCCCGGACGCGGAAGACGTGGATGCCCCAGCCGATCCATAGGTCGGCTTCGCTTTCCGCGGTATTGAGCAGATAGGTCAGCGCTCGGGCTTGGAGGGGGAGGGCGAAGCCGTGGACGACCTCGGTCGTGTCGCGGGCCATCGCCTCGCGTAAAAGGCCGTCGATGAGTCGCTCGACCTGCGCGATCATCTCGGGCTGCTTCGGGCGGTTGAAGAAAGGCTCTACGATGGCTCGGTATTCCGAGTGCTCGGGTGGGTTCGTCTCGATCGGCAGCTGGCGCATCGACCGGGCTTCCTCCTCGGACGGAATCGGCACGCGGAAGGGCGCGTCGGAACTATACGTCTGCCAATCCTTGGCCGCCTGCCGGACGTCCGCATGGCGCAGAATCATCGGGATCTGTTCGCCTTGGAATTCGTAACGCGCGACCGGCCCTGCCTCCCGCTTCTCCTTGAATGGGTCGGAGGGCTTGTGGCCGAAGGGACATTTTCCGCCGAACATGGGATTACTTCTTCTTTTTCGCCTTTTTCTTTCCGCCTTCGGCTCCCGGTGCGGGGAGTACGTGGGCGCGTTCGGCCCAAGTGCGCCAGAGAGCGGCGAGTTCCTTGGTCTTCTCGGGCTGGCTCTGGGCAAGGTCGTGCAGTTCGGTGCGGTCGACCTTCATGTCGTAAAGCTCCCAGGCGCCATTGCGGCCTAGGCGGACCAGTTTGAGGTCTCCCTGGCGGACGGCGGCGTTGCCTTCGTGCTCCCAGTAGATCGCCTCACGTTCGATGGGCTTGTCGGCGAATGCCGGCACGAGGCTGCGACCTTCCATCGGCAGGATTGCCTTACCGTTGAATTCCTTCGGATAGGCGGCGCCGGAGACGTCGACCACCGTGGCCATCACGTCGATGAGGTGGCCGGGCTGGCGGCGGAATTCATTCTTCGCCGTGATGCCGGCGGGCCAGTGCGCGATGAGCGGCGTGCTGATGCCGCCTTCGTGATTGAAGTGCTTGTAGAGACGGAAGGGGGTGTTTTGGGCATAGGCCCAACTTTCGCCGGAAAACCAGTTCGAGTTACCCTTGCTCGGGTCGCCTTCGGTACGGCCATTGGCGCCAGCCTCGGCGTTGCCGCCGTTATCGCTCATGAAGAGGATGAGGGTATTGTCCAGCACACCGCGCTGCTTGAGCCCGGCGACGAGGTCGCCGATGGCTTTATCCATCCGGTACATCACGGCAGCGTAGGTGGCCATCAGGTGGTCGAAGCGCTTCTGCTCTGCAGCGGGCACATCCTTCCAGGCCTTGATCGCGTTCGGCATCGGCGAGCTCGCCCACTGCTTGTCGATCAGACCCATCTCCAGCTGGCGGGCGTAGCGGCGGGCGCGGACTTCTTCCCAGCCGAGCTGATATTTGCCGAGGAACTTCTCGATGTCGGCCTTAGGCGCCTGAAGCGGGAAGTGCGGGGCGTTGTGGCAGAGGTGGAGGTAGAAGGGCTTCTTGGCGGCGAGCGCTTCGTCGATGAACTTCAGGCCGAAGGTCGTCCAGAGGTCGGTGCTGTACCAGTCTTTGGGCAGGCGCGGATCATCCTTAGCGAGTTTTTCTCCGTCGAGGAAGAGTTCCGCACGCGGATTATCGGAGAAGAAGAAGCCGCCGGCGGCGGCGTTGAGGCTACGATCAAAGCCGCGGGACTTCGGGGTGACGCCGTGGTTTTGGCCGACATGCCACTTTCCTGTCATCGCGGTGAGATAGCCTGCAGGTCGAAGCACTTCGGCCATCGTCACGCAGTTGTCGTTGAGGCGACCGGCATAGCCCGGGAGTTTCTTGTCGTCGGTCATGTGGCCGACGCCGGCTTGGTGTGAGTAGACTCCGGTGAGCAGGGCGGCGCGCGTTGGGCAACAGCGGGCGGTGTTATAGAACTGGGTGAAGCGCAGTCCGTTCTGGGCGAGCCCGTCGAGGTTTGGCGTCGGGATTTCGCTGCCGTAGCAGCCGATATCAGAGAAGCCCATGTCATCGACAAGGATGACGACGATATTGGGCTTGGTGGCGGCGGAGGCGCCGGCGCCGAAGGCGAGGAGGGCCAGCAGCAGGCGGAGCGATTTCATAAGGGATTATCTGGCGCCCTTCTTGGTCGGGGGGCGAAGTTCGTCGGCGGTCCAGGAATTGGGGTGATCGGCGTACTGCTTGCGGATGCCGGTGACGAACTTGGCGTCGACGGGCGAACCGTTATGCTCCCATTCGCGACGGACGTAGGTCATCACGCCCGCGATGTCTTCGTCGCTGAGCATGCCCATGGGCGGCATGGTGAGATCCCAGATGCGGTTCCCGACCTTCACGGGGCCACCGAGGCCATGGAGGATGATGCGGGCGGTCACGTCGGGCTTGCCGAGGACCCAGTCGCTGTCGACGAGCGGAGGGGC
>JBIILC010000064.1:0-7750 GCA_044232865.1 Opitutales bacterium
CGCCGCACCTAATCAGTCGTCGAGACGGCGGCCGCCGGACGGCAGCTGATCGGGCAGGAAAGCGTAGTAGGTGCCGATCCACAGGCGCCAGGAGAACGCATGAATGAGAGGCGGCACTAGGAAGATTGCCCCGACCGCGAGGCGAATCGCCCAGACCGAACCAATCCATTCCAAACGTTGAGCCAGCAACACCAGCGGCAACACGCCGAAAGCGGTGAGGCCGTAGTTCCAGACGATGGCACCAAGGAAAAACCCCTCCTTACGACGGAGCGTCATGCCGCAGCCGGAACAGTGAGCCGGCGTATCCCAGAGGCGCGCGAGCCAACCCGTGCGATCGGACAAGCCCCTAACCTTCGCGCCGCAATCCGGACAGCGGCCGCAGGCCGACTTCCAGAAGATGTCCGAACGGAACTGCATAGAGTCAGGCTATTCCTGACGGCGGCGTAAGCAAGCCAAGCAAAAGGCCGGCCACCTTACGGCAGCCGGCCTTGATAGCCGAACTCAGCGGAACTTACTCGGCGGCGGTCTCACCCACCTGGAAGCGGGTGAAACGGACGATCGAGACTTCTTCGCCGACCTTGGTCTTAGCGGCGGCGATGAGGTCCTGAATCTTCTGGTCGGGATCGCGGAAGTAAGCCTGTTCGAGGAGGCAGGATTCGGCGAAGAACTTGTCCACGCGGCCGGAGATGATTTTCTCCATATTAGCGAGCTGACCCTTCTTGCGGCCTTCGGCGGCGACGATCTGCTTCTCGCCCACGGCGATACGCTTCTCGAGTTCAGCGATAGCTTCAGCGTCGTTCGCGGCCTTCTGCTCAACGAGCTGACCCTTGTAGTCCTCGACGATGCGCTTGGCTTCGTCGATGGCCTTGTCGGCTTCGGACTTCGTGAACTCGGCAGCGATTTCGCGCTCCTTGGCGACGACATCGGCAGAGACCTCGTCGCGGCGGACGAAACGGGCGTTATTGGCGACGACCTGCATCGCGAGCTGGCGGGCCAGTTCGGCGACTTCCGGGTTAGCGGCGGCAGCCTGGGTTTTGAGGCCCAGTTCGAGGAGGACGGCGATCTTAGCGCCCGTGTGGACGTAAGCGGAAACGCGACCCACACCGGTGGCTTCGAACTTCAGGACGCGGGAGACCTTGAGGTTCTCGCCAATCTTAAGCACCTGATCGTTCAGGTAATCGTTCACCTTGCGGGACTTGTCGGCGTGGTAAGGCTGATCGAGGAAACCATCGACGCCGGTGGCGGCGGCTTGGCCCGCGAGTTCCTTGGCGAGAGCGATGAAGTTCTCGTTCTTGGCGACGAAGTCGGTTTCGCAGTTCAGTTCGAGGAGCGTCGAGGCGCGACCGTCGGCGGAGACCTGAACAGCGAGGATGCCCTCGCTGGCCTTGCGGTCAGCCTTCTTGTTGCGCGTGGCGACGCCCTTGATGCGGAGGATTTCGACAGCCTTCTCGTTATCGCCATTGGCTTCAACGAGGGCCTTCTTGCAATCCATCAGACCCGCGCCGGTACGCTGGCGCAGATCGTTGACCGTCTGAGCAGTGATAGCGGACATGGTCGGATTACTTGGACTTGCGAGGGCTGGGGCGCTTCGCCGGTGCGGCGCCTTCGACGGCGTCGGAACCTTCGTTAGCCTTGAGCAGCTCTTCGGAAATCTGGACTTCAGGCTGGACCGACTCACCGGTGTTCTGGCGAGCGACCGGGGTCACGGTCTTGCGATCCTGGGTCACGGCCTTGCGGCGCGCGAGACCGTTCTGGACGGCCTGGGTGAGGACTTCGACCACAAGGCGAATGGACTTCGCGGCGTCGTCGTTACCTGGGACGGGGAACTTGAGGAGGGTCGGGTCGGAATTCGAGTCACAGAGGCCGATCACGGGGATACCGAGGCGGACGGCTTCGTTGACGGCGATTTCTTCGAGCTTCGTGTCGACGACGATCATCGCGGACGGGAGTTCGCGGTATTCGAGGAGGCCTTCGAAGTTACGGTTCATACGCGACATCTCGCGCTTCACGGCCGCGGCTTCCTTCTTGTGCATCTTGGCGAGGGAACCGTCCTGCTCCATGCGGAGGTAGGTGCGGTACTTGTCGAGGGAGCGCTTGATGGTAGCGAAGTTGGTGAGCGTACCGCCGAGCCAGCGGTTCACGGCGAAGGGCATACCGGTCGACTTAGCGGCCTGGCGGACGACTTCCTGCGCCTGAGGCTTTGTGGCGACGAAGAGCACTTCCTTGCCCTTGGCGGCGGTGTCCTCGATGAAGGCGGCGGCGGCGACGAGGCACGCGTGCGTCTTCTCAAGGTCGATGATCGAAACACCATTGCGGTGGTCGAAGATGTACGGACGGCTGCGGGGATTCCAGCGACGGGTCTGGTGTCCGAAGTGGACGCCGGCATCGAGGAGGTCTTTGACTGTGATGTTCATGTTTTTTGGCTCCGTATCCCTTTTCCTGCAGAAGGAGGGGACATTGGATCAGGTAGGACTGACTGGTTTTTTGGTTTTATGTCCGAAGCGATCTGCGGTCGCTACAAACGGTGGAAAGTGGGTTCAAACACCCCTGCTCGACTGGTGCAAGCGGGAAAATCAGCCCAAAGAGGCTCCTTTGGAACTGACAGACCACCCCGCCCTCCGCACGGTCGGCGCAACGCGATGTCTTGGGCCTACCGGATACTCTTCCCGCTGCTGCTAATCCCGGCCCTCCCATACTATATCTGGCGGATGCTCCGCCGAGGCGGATACGGCACAGGTTTCAGCCAAAGACTGGGCTTTTTCCCGAAATTAAGCCCCAAGACCCCCGGAAAGCTTCGTTACTGGATTCAGGCGGTCTCGGTCGGCGAAATGGAGGCCATCGGTCCCCTGCTCCGCCAACTCAAGGCCACCGGTAAGGCCGAAATCATCCTGACGACCACCACCAGCACGGGCTTTCGTCTGGCCCGGGATCGCTACGCCGACGTGGCCGATCGCATCGGTATCTTCCCGACCGACCTCTGGCCCTGCAGCGCCCTCGCCTGGAGCCGTATCCGCCCGGACGCCGTCATCCTCGTCGAAGGCGAACTCTGGCCCGAGCATCTCGCCCAGGCCCGCGCCCACGGCGTCCCGGCCACCTTGATCAACGGCCGCATCTCCGACAAGTCCTTCGCCCGCCACCAGCGTTTCCCTCGGCTCTCCACTTATGTGCTCAGCCATTTCCGGAAAATCGCCGCCGGCAGCGAAGAAGACGTGCGCCGCTTCCGCGCCCTCGGCTTCACCGCAACACTCACGGGCAATATCAAGTTCGACGTCGCCAGCGATGCGCCGATGTCCGCCGATGAACGTTCGCAGCTGCGCACCAAACTCGGCTTCGGCACCGACCCTCGCACAGTGGTGCTCCTCGGCTCGTCCACCTGGAAAAGTGAAGAGACGCTACTGATCCGCTGCGTGCGCGAACTGCGCGCCACCGGTCGCGACGTCCGCCTGCTGCTCGTCCCGCGTCATTCGGAACGCCGCGCCGAAGTCGCCGCCGAGGCCAGCGCCAGCGGCCTCGCGTGGCACCAACGTTCGACCGGCGGACCGCACGCGCCAGCCGACACGATTATTCATCTCGCGGATACCACGGGCGAACTGCGCCGCCTCACCCGCGCGGCTGACCTGGCCTTCTGCGGTAAGAGTTTGGCTCCGCACGAAGGCGGCCAGACGCCCGTCGAATGCGCCGCCGCCGGCGTCGCCATCGTCTACGGACCGCGCATGTCCAACTTCCGCGACATCTGCCGCGGCCTCGAACAGGCCAAGGCGGCGCTCAAGGCCAAGGACGCCCATGAGCTGGCCGCCCTGCTCTCGCGGCTCAGCGCAGACGACGTGACCCGCGCGGCGATGGGTCGCCACGGCGAAGTCTGGCACCAAGGCAATCGTGGCGCGACCGAGCGTACGTTGACTTGGCTGCAGGACGATCAGTCGGCCCGATAAGCCTCGCGCAGACGGCGCACTTCCTCGCGCAGTTCGCCGCCGAGGATGATCTCGCGGGCCCGCTGGGCGCCCGCTGTCGGGTCCGTGGCCTTGCCCGCGACCCACAACGACGCACCGGCGCTGAGGCACAGCGTGTCCATGAGGCCGTCAGAAACTCCGCCGACCAGCAAGTCGCTGAACATCGAGATATTCTCTTCAGGTGTACCGCCGCGCAGGTCCGCGACCGTGCAGGTCTTGAAACCAAAATCACCGGGTAGCCAGACGGCGTCGACGGAGGCGAGTTCGCCGCAGCCGCGCACGCGCACTTCGCCGGCCGTGGTAATCTCATCCATACCACCACCAGCGCGGGAATGCGTGACGAGGCCACGCTTCACGCCGAGTTCGCCGAGCGTGGCCGCGAGCGGCTCGACCCAGCGTTCATCGTAGACCCCGACGACCATGTATGCGGGCTGAGCGGGATTAATAAGCGGGCCGAGGACGTTGAAGACGGTCTTCGTTCCGCTTTCAGCGATCTTCTTGCGCACACCGAGGATGGCCTTGAAGGCTGGATGAAACGCCGGGGCGTAGAGGTAGCAGAAATTCGCCTGAGTGAGGCCGCGGAGCAGCTGCGCGTCCGTGGCCTCGAGGGCCACGCCGAGTCCGGCGAGAAAATCCGCGCTGCCCGACTTCGAGGTGATCGAGCGGTTGCCGTGCTTGAGCACCGGCACGCCAGCGGCGGCCACGATGAGCGCACTCGCCGAAGAGATATTAAAACTACCGGAGCGATCGCCACCCGTGCCCACGATATCGATGCCCTTCGCCGGCCAGTCACCGAAATCAGTGCGACGCGCGAGCGCCCGGTAGGTCTTGGCGAAGCCGGTGACTTCGGCAGCGGTCTCCCCCTTGCGCGCCAGCGCGAGCAGAAAGGCTTCCTTAGATGCGTCTGCGACCTGCGCATCCGCCATCGCTGACGCAGCGGCGGCGGCCTCGCCTGGAGCGAGATCGCGTCCGGTCGTCAGCGCAGCGGTCAGGGCAGGAAGGTCCAAAGCCATGCCGGATTAGCCACGTTCAGGGCGTTCGGGACAAGGGCATTTTCGCCACAAGGGGTTTGCAACGGGGGAAAAGCACCTAATGATGAACCCTATGGACGATGGCGACCACCCCCAGGGCGACTTCGACGGTTCCGGCAACGCCTCTTGGGGCGAAGCCGACTGGGCAGGCTACCTCCAGCGCAACGACCTCGAGGTCGGACGCTTCCTTTCCTACTACACCGAGGTCAAGGACCTGCCTGATCGTCTCGACATCAGCGCCCGCCGCATGGGGTGGGAAAACGCTGACTGGGCGCCCGGCGACGGCCCAGAGGAAGTGAACGACGCCGACGAAGAAGGCCCCGACCTACCCTACTGCATCCACCAGCATCCGGTCTATGTGGTGTCACGCGCGCTCTGCCTGCAGCTCACGCATTCCTTCCATCGCCTGTGCACCGTCGCGGGACCGCAAATCACCGCGGTGGATTCAGCCAATATCATGCTCTCCTTCTGGGATGCGCAGCACCAGATGGTCATGGCAATCAACGCTACCGATACGGGCGACCTGCCCCTCGCGCTCGTGCACATGAAGCGTGCCCTCGCCGCTATCAACTATTCGATCGGCCTTACCGCGAGTATCCCCAGCGGGGCGCGTCTCTCGGCCGCCGAAACCGCTCAGGATATCGAGTCGACGCTGTTCGACCTACGCGAAGTCTGCCTCCGCGTGATGGCCGACTGCCGCTGGGACGGAAAGAAGAAGTAAGGCCTTAGGCGTCGCCGACCTTTTTGTCCTTAGCCATGAACTGGATCAGGCGGTCGCTGAATTCCTTGGCGGAGTCGTGACCCATCACGCGCAGGGCCTGCACCATCGCAGCGACCTCGACGAGGCGGGCCATGTCGCGTCCCGGGCGGACCGGAATCGTCATGTGCGGCACCTTGCGGCCAAGGATCTCAAAGGTTTCAACCTCAAGGCCTGAACGTTCCTCATCCATGCCCGGCTGCCAGAGTACGAAGGTGACCACGAGGTCGACGCGTTTCTCGCGGCGAACGGAACGGATGCCAAAGATGGACGCGACGTTGATGATGCCGATACCACGACACTCCATGTAACCGCGGTTGAGCTCCTTGGAAGTGCCCTGTAGCTCACGGTCACCAATGAGCGTCACGATGACGAAGTCGTCGGCGACAAGGGAGTGGCCGCGCTCAATGAGGGCCAGGGCGCATTCGCTCTTGCCGACGCCGGAAGCGCCGCGGAGCAGCACGCCGACGCCCTTGATATCGACCAAGGTGGCGTGAAGGTTGGTCCGCGGTGCGAACTTTTCCTCAAGGAGCACCGTAGCCTCGGCCGAGAAGTCCTTGGACTTGAGCTGCGTGCGGATGAGCGGGACATGATGCCGGTCGGCGATACGCAGGAGCAGATCATCGACGGGCAGGCCACGCGACACGACCACCGCGGGGATCTTCTTGAAAAAGACGTCGTTCAACAGCTTCTCGCGGAGCGGAGCAGTCTGGTCGGAAAGGTAGGCCATCTCACCGGCGCCGAAAAGCTGCAGGCGCTTGTTAGCGAACTCCTTGAAGTAGCCCGTCACCGCCAAGGCGGGACGGTTCAGCGACTTCTCGGCAATCATATTATCGAGGCCCTGCTCGCCCGCGAGGAGCTCCATCTGAAGCATGTCCTTGAAGGATTCGAAGAACTCGCGGACGGAGACGGATTCCGGGCGGGTATCGGGAGCGGGATCGTACATGGCGTCAGAGTTTAAAGCTTTCGCCGAGGTAGTGGCGACGGCTCTCAGGATTATTGACGATTTCAGACGGAGTGCCAGACACAAGCACGCGCCCTTGGTGGATCAGATAGGCCCGGTCCACGATGGAAAGGGTTTCCCGCACGTTATGGTCAGTAATTAGAATACCGATGCCGCGCGCCTTCAGCTTACGGATAATCGACTGAACCTCGGCGACCGAGATTGGGTCCACCCCGCTGAAGGGCTCATCCATGAGCAGGAAGCGCGGATTCGTCGCGAGGGCGCGCGCGATCTCCAGACGGCGACGTTCGCCGCCAGACAGCGTGAAGGCGGGCTGGCGTGCCAGCTTCTCCAGGCCGAGCTCGGTGAGCTGCTGGGCGGTACGGTCACGGCGTTCGCGCTCGTTGAGGTTCAGGGTCTCAACGACGGCCATCACGTTCTCCCACACGGTGAGCTTACGGAAAATGGAAGCCTCCTGCGGAAGGTAGCCGACGCCGTTACGGGCGCGCTGCCACATGGGCATGGGGGTGACGTTGCGTCCGTCGAGGAAGACGCGTCCATGGGTGGCGGGGATGAGGCCGACGACCATATAAAAGGTAGTCGTCTTACCCGCACCGTTAGGCCCAAGCAGGCCGACGATCTCGCCCGCGTGAAGCGACAGGCTGACATCTTGGACGGCGACCTTAGCGTCGTAATGCTTGGCTAGAGCCTGTGCCCGGATGACGCCCTTCTCACTCGTTTCGGCCATATTTGTAGGAGGAAGCGGTCAGCGTCCGTTGTCGAGGTTTTTGACCTCCGGCAGGGTGAAGTCGCGGCCGAGGAAGATCTTTGGGCGAACCACCTGTCCGGGGTTAACGTCGTCCGGCGCGGAATCCATCCGCCAGGCGTGCGTGCGCATGTCGTAGGTGACTTCCTTGGCGGGCACGCCTTCGTTGCCGAGTCGGTCAACGATACGGGCATCGCCAATGAGGCGCGCGGTACCCTTCTCCGGCTGCATCTCTAGCGTACGCCCCTTGGCCGTCGTGCCGCCCGCGACGACAACGACGTTACCACGGCCGACGACCTGACG
>JBIILC010000106.1:0-4459 GCA_044232865.1 Opitutales bacterium
TTCACGCCGCCTTCGGCCACGAGCAGGCTCGTGCCGTCGCGACCTTCGGTGGCCACCAGCCGGCGGGCCGTGAGATTGGATTGGGCGGAGAGGAACGAGGCGTTATCCTGGACCTCGACCTGCGAATTGCCCGTGGCGACGTCGCGGCGAATCGTGACGAGTTCACCGGCGAGGTCGGCCGGCTCCTGCTGCTTGCGCTGAAGATGGAGATTCACCTGCTTGCCGTCACCAGCGAAGAGCTGCGTCAGGCCGAGTTTGGGCTGGTGACGCAGGCGCTGCGCGGAGGCCTTCACCTCCGGCTCCTCGAGTTCGACATGGCCGATGAGTTCAGCGGAGTCATCCTTAGGGTCAAAGGTGGCACTGTCGCCGCGTAACGTCTGCTTATCCAGCACCCGGACCACGCGGCCAGACGCGACGATGGAACGGCAGGTGGCATCGCCACCCGGTCCGTCGCTGACGAGGCATTCGAGCCGCTCACAGGTTGTCCGCTCGCCGAAACGCTCGGCAACCACGCCGCCCTGGAAGACCATGAGAGTGCCGCCTTCCACCGGAGTAGCGTCCATGCGCGGAGCGCGGAGGCGCAGGCGTTTGGAGAGCGGTTTGGCGAGGTCGAGCTCGGCCACGACGTCGGCGAGAATCGCAAAGCTGTCGCCCTTAGGCGTCGAACGCCAGCTCCAGCCCTTGCCGGTCAGATTAAACGCCGGGGAGGAAGATTGGACGACCCCATTACCCTGCGCGGCGCGACGAGCGGGGATCATCGTACCGTTAGGGCTCGTGAAGACGGCCCAAGGCTTACCCCCGCGGAGCGACTGCACCTTAATGACATCCATGTCCCAGACGCCGGCCTCGGCGGCTGGACGCATGACCACGGCGGACGCTTCCCAAATCTTTTCCGCCTTCTCGTCCTCCGAGAAACCCGCAAAGGAGCCGCCGAGGACATTACGGAAGGAGACGTCTTTCTGCTGCGCCATGGCTCCCACGGCCAGGAAGAGGCAGAGATGGAAGGCTCGCATGGCCTTATGACATCCAGCGGCGAGGGCTAATCAAGCGATTATGCCTTGGGTGCCCGCGGAAACGGCCGATCCGAGACGAAGGCAGGCATTTCGGCAGAAGCGAGGACCTCGCCCACCGCGAGCGGATATCCCGCGAGGAATTCGCCGGCGGGAAGCATCTTGCCACCTGGGCGTTGCAGGTACGTCACGACCAGGACGCCCTGCCCGCAAGCAATTCTCACACCCAGGCGATCGGCCGCGATGATGGTCCCCGGAGCGACGGATACCGCCACGTCCTCGACCGTCGCGGCGCCGACCTTGATCAAGGCGGTGCGATGATCGAAAGTGGAACCCGGCCAACCCTCGACGGAAAGGATGCGCTGACGCAAGACGGCCGCAGGCTGACGGAAATCCAATGGGGCATCGGCGCGCGTGAGGCGTCGAGCGTAGGTGACCTTGGCCTCATCCTGCGGAACGGCGACCGAAGTTGCGGCCAGCACGGAGGGCAAGGCGGCGGAAGCCAGTTCGCCGGCGATGACACCCAGACGGGCGCGGAGTGCCGCCCTGCCCTCGCCGGGCTGAATCTTGGTCCGAGCCATGGCGTGGATGGGGCCAGCATCGAGTTTGCGCACGACCTGCTGCAGGGAGACGCCAGTCTCAGCCAGGCCGAGCGCGAGGGCGCCCTCAACCGGCGTGGCTCCGCGTAGCTCTGGCAGCAGGGAGCCGTGGAAATTGACGAAGCCCAGACGCGGTGCGGCGAGGAAATCTTCCTTCAGCAGCTGACCATAGGCCATCACCACGCCGAGGTCGGCTTGCAAGGAGACGAGATGGGCGGCATCCGCGGCTTCGAGCTTTTCAGGCTGAAGGAGCGTCAAACCTTCGGCGCGGGCCCAGGCGGCAACGGGATTCGGCCGGACCTCCTGTCCACGCCCAGCGGGACGGTCTGGTTGCGAATACACGGCCACCACCACGGTGTCGGGCAAGGCGCGGGCCGCGGCAAAAGCCGGGAGCGCAATCTCATCCGAACCGAGTAGGACCAATCGCCGCGGCATGCGTTACTTGCGGGCCTGGCGCGCGGCGCGGCCCTTCAGCGAGCGCGGCTTATCCCAGCGGGTGAAGGATTTCTTACGGACCGGAGCATTCTTGGTGCGCGGATTCTTGGACTTGCCGAGACGCGGGCCAGACGGACCAATCGCCTTTTTCGGAGCGGCCGCGATGACGGCCTTGCCGGCCACCTTGGCGAGCGGCTTGCGGACTTCGCCTTCGATTTCGGTCATCGGGGAACCCGCCGCGGCACCAGGACCACCGGCGCGACGACCAGTCTGCTTGGGCTTGCCGACGATGTCCAGGTAGAGCGGGACGCCCGAGAGATCGAAGCTCTCGTGCACGCCCTTGACGAGGAAGCGCTGGTAGGCGTCCTCGAGGCGTTCCTCGGAATTACAGAAGAGACGGAAACGGATGGGGCGCTTCGAAACCTGCGTCACGTAATAGCACTTGAAGCGCTTGCCGGAGACCATGCGCGGAGGGCGCTTGATCATCAGGTCCTGCACGACGCGGTTGAGGCGACCGGTAGAAATAGCGGTGCCAGCGCGGACGAAGACGCCTTCGGCGGCGTCGAGCATGTCTTCAGCGCGGAGGCCAGTCTGGGCGGAGACGAACAGAATCGGAGGCTCCGGCAGGAAGAAGAGTTCGCGGCGGATGGCCGAGCGGAACTTCGCACGGAATTCCTCTTCGTCTTCGAAACCGTCGATATTCTTGTCGCGGAAGGCCTTCTTCGCGAGGTCCCACTTGTTGACCACGAGGACGAGGCCGCAACCGAGGAGAGCGAGCTCACCGGCGAGCTGCTTGTCGATACGGGTCACGCCCTGGCCGGCGTCGAGCACAAGGAAGACCACGTCAGTCTCGGCGAGAATCTCGTCGGAACGGACCTGCGAGTAGAAATCGAGGGTGTCGCGCTTGTTGGCGGTGCGACGACCGGCGGTGTCGACGAGCGAGAACTTTGCCTGCGAGCCATCGGCCTTGGTGCGGGAAAGCCCAGCGCGCACAGGGTCACGGGTCGTACCAGCGACTTCGCTGACAATCAGACGGGAGGCGCCAAGGAGGCGATTGCCGAGCGAGCTCTTACCGACGTTCGGGCGACCGGCGAGGGCGAGGCGAATCGGACGCGGGCCTTCTTCGCGCGGGGTCGTCGGCTCAGGTCCGAGAAGCTTGATGATCAGCGCCTGCAGCTGCGGGATGCCGCGGCCATGTTCGGCGGAAATGAGGAGAGGCTCGCCGAAACCGAGGGCGAAGAATTCGGACATCAGTCCGTCACGCTCTTCGGTGTCGGCCTTGTTGGCGACGACGACGACCTTCTTGCCAGCCTGGCGAAGCATGGTGGCGACTTCGAGGTCGAGAGCAGCACAGCCTTCGGAAGCGTCGACGACGAGAAGCACGAGCGCGGCGGCGGCGAGGGCGAAGTCGACCTGCTCTTCCACGGCGTCAGCGATGAGCTTAGGCGTCAGCTCGGCGCGATACAGACCGATGCCCCCCGTATCCATCAGGGTGTAGCGACCTTCAAAGATGTCGGACGTGATGAGGTCACGCGTAACCCCAGGCTGATCGTGCACAATCGAGATGCGGCGGCCCACGAGACGGTTGAAGAGGCGGCTCTTACCGACGTTGGGCCGTCCCACGATGGCTACCGCGCGCGAAATTTCTGTGTTCCGTTCCATGGGAGGACAGTCAGGGCTACCTGCCCACCTAGCAAGCAAGGATGCGTCAGCGACGCGGGATGGTGTCCAGGAAGCGGGCGATTCGCTCGCCAGCCTCATGGATCTTCTCATAGCTGGTCGAGAAGGACGCACGGCAGAAACCGGCGCCGGCTTCGCCGAAGGCCGTACCTGGGACCATGGCCACCTTCTGCTGCTCAAGGAGCTTCTGAGCGAAGGTCATGGAGTCCATACCCGTAGAAGTGATGTCCGGGAAGGCGTAGAATGCGCCGCGCGGGAGGTGGCACTTCAGGCCGAGCTCGTTGAAACGGCGGACGATGAAGTCACGGCGTTCGCGATACTTGTCACGCATATGGAGCATCGAATCGCGGCCATTACGGAGCGCCTCGACGGCGGCTTCCTGGCTCATGATGGGAGCGCACATAATGCCATACTGGTGCACCTTGAGCATCCCGTCGATGACGGCGGCGGGGCCGCAAGCGTAACCGATGCGGAAGCCGGTCATCGCGAAAGCCTTCGAGAAGCCGTGCAGGAAGACCGTGCGTTCGCGCATCCCAGGCAGCGAAGCGATAGACACGTGGTCGCCTTCGAACGTCAGTTCGGAGTAGATTTCGTCGGAAGCGACCAAGAGGTCCTTCTC
This sequence comes from Opitutales bacterium, assembly GCA_044232865.1. Lineage (GTDB taxonomy): Bacteria > Verrucomicrobiota > Verrucomicrobiia > Opitutales > UBA953 > UBA953. The sequence continues at coordinate 4,344 of JBIILC010000106.1, forward strand.
GATGGCGAACTTGGCGATGGCCTCGAGCTTGGAGCGGTCGGCGGTGCCACCGGTCGGGTTCGTCGGGAAATTCAGAATCAGTAGTTTGCAGCCCGGTTGCCAGGCGGCGCGGAGGG
>JBIILC010000042.1:0-12027 GCA_044232865.1 Opitutales bacterium
GGTAATTCGCAGCCGTTCCGCGTGCGCATCGTCAACGCTTACAACGAGAACCACGACTACTTCTACGTAAAGGTCGGCGATGCCTCGCGCGTCTGCGGCCTCGAGCTCGAACACCTGCTCTCCCCGAACCGCATGCTCTACCTCACCTGGGGCGAGACGTTGGTCGAGGAGCACGTCACGGGTATCCCGGGCGATATCTTCGCCGAGAAGTGGCTCGCCGCCGACGGCCACCACCCGGTACGCCTCGCCAAGGAGCTCATCAAGTTCGAGGAACGCTGCCTGGTGCGCCTTCTGGGTGACATGCGGGCCTATAACTTCGTTATCGCCGTGACCCCGGACTTCGACGCGACCGCTATCCGCGTGCGCGCCATGGACTTCGACCAGCAAAGCTACGACGGCCGCCTGCGGTTCTATCTCCCGGGCTCCTTTAAGGAGAACCGGCCCTTCGCCCAGCTCTGCGCCAAGCATATCAACGCCGCCTCCGCCGCCCAGTACCGCCGCGAGGAACAGTCGCTGATCCACCGCCGCCACCTCGCCGCACCTGACCGGGTTAAGGACCTCCTGGCCGCTATGCGGTCCAACCCCCTCACTAGCAGCGAAAAGGCGAAGGAGCTGGCCGACGGTCTGGCCGAATACCACCGCGACCCCGCCTTCCGGCAGCATACGGACATGGCCGGCTTGATCGGCGAAAGCCTCTCCCGGCTCGACCGAGTCCTGCGCTCTTAATAGTAAGCGCTGGACAGGACGCGCGCCGAGTGGGCAAACTCCGAGGCCTGCGATGAGCGACTCTTTAAGGCACGAATGCGGCATTGCCCTTGTCCGGCTGACCAAGGACCTGAAATGGTATCAGGAGAAGTACGGCACCCCACTCCACGGCTTTAACCAACTCTTCCTCCTGATGGAGAAGCAGCACAACCGAGGCCAGGACGGCGCGGGTATCGGCTGCGTCAAGATTGGCGCCGAAAACGGCGAAGCCTTCCTCTTCCGCGACCGCGAGATTGGCGCCCAGGGCCTAACCCAGATTTTCACCCGTCAGATCAAGACCTACTCGGATAAGATGCGCGAAGGCGTCATCGTCCCCGAATTCCCGGAAACAGTTAAGCGACATTTTGACTTCGGCGGCGAACTGCTCCTCGGCCACCTCCGCTACGGCACCTCGGGCAACTTCGACTCGGTCTCCTGCCATCCTTACGCCCGCAAGTCCATCTGGCCGACCCGCAACCTGCTCGTCGCCGGTAATTTCAACCTGACGAACACCAGCGAGCTCAACTCTTCGCTCACGGAGCGCGGCGCGCACGTCATCTACTCGACCGACACGCAGTCGATCCTCGAGGAGATCGGCTTCTGGCTAGACGAAGAACACGATCGCCTCTTCAAGGCCTTCAAGGACCAGGGGCTCGAGGGCGCCGCAGTTCAGTCCGAGATCTCCAAGCATATGGACATCGGCAACGTCCTGCGCAAAGCCGCCAAGAATTGGGACGGCGGTTACGCCATCGCTGGCCTCATCGGCAACGGCGATAGCTTCGTCATCCGCGACCCCAATGGCATCCGCCCGTGCTGGTATGCTCGGACCGAAGACCTTATTGCCGTGGCCTCCGAGCGCGTTGCGCTGATGACCATCGTCGGCGTGAATCAGGAAGACGTGCATGAGCTGCCTCCGGGCTCGGCCCTTATCATGAAGGCCGATGGCCGTCATTCGATCGAATCCTTCCACGCCCCTGGCGAGACCCGCTCCTGCTCCTTCGAGCGCATCTACTTCTCGCGCGGCAACGACCCGGAAATCTACGCCGAACGCAAGGCCCTGGGCGCCGCCCTCGCCGACGATGTCATCGCGCAAATCCGCGACGACCACGATAACGCGGTCTTCTCCTACATCCCGAACACGGCGGAAATCGCTTGGTACGGCCTGATGGAAGAGCTCCGAAAGCGCCGCCGCTCGCAGGTCCGCGATAAGCTCGTCGACGCTCAACGCGCCGGCAAACTCGACGAAGCCCTGATCGATAAGCTCGTGCTCGGCGGCTGGCCGCGCGGCGAGAAGGTCGCCCACAAAGACGTCAAGCTGCGCACGTTCATCTCCCAGGAGAAGAACCGCATGCAGATGGCTTCGCACGTCTACGACATCTCCTACGGCACCGTCCGCGACGGCGACACGCTCGTCTGCGTCGACGACTCCATTGTCCGCGGCACGACGCTCCGCCAGTCGATTCTCCGCATTCTCGCGCGCCCGAATCCGAAGCGTATCGTCATCGCCTCGACCGCCCCGCAGATCCGCTACCCGGACTGCTACGGTATCGACATGTCGGAGATGGGCAAATTCCTCGCCTTCCAGGCCACCGTCGCGCTCTGCAAGGAACGCGGCAAGACGGACCTGCTCCGCGAAGTTTACGAAGACTGCGTCGCGCAGTCGAAGAAGCCGACGAAGGAAATGCAAAACCACGTGAAGCGGATCTACGACGCCTTCACCGAAATCGAGATCGCCGCCAAGGCGGCTGAGCTCGTCTATCCTTCGAAGAGCGCTTGGAAGGGCGAGCTCGTCCTGGTCTTCCAGAAGATTGAGTCCTTGCACAAGGCCTGTCCGAAGAGCCGCGGCGATTGGTACTTCACCGGCGACTACCCGACCCCGGGTGGTCTCGGCGTACTCAACCAAGCCTATATCAACTACTGGGAAAAGCGCGAAGGTCGCTCCTACTGATCAGGCGTAGAGGAAGAAGGGGGCGGTGCGCGCACGGAAGGCCGCCGCATCTCCATCCCAACGCTTCATCCAGCGGGCGAGGTCGATCCGCGCCCCCTGTGTGCGCAGTTCATCGAAGAACGCCTCGCTGCCGAGGTGCTTGATGAAGAGCTCCCGCTTGCCGGTGCTTAGGCCGGCGAACGGATTCGGCGCCCAGGCGCACGCCTGACGGAGCATGAACAGGGAGATCGCCGTGGGGCGTAGCTTCGGCCAATCGCCAACGGCGAGGTAGACGCCCTGCGTACCGTCAGCCTGTTGCTGCGGCTGCAGGACGAGCCCGGGGACGGCGTTACCGAAGGCGGCCATGAGATCGGCAGCCTTGCGGCGTGGATAAGTGAGGAAGCGAAAATTCTGATCTGCGGTGGAACTGTGGCTGAAGCCGGAATCCATGCAGCCGAGGCCACTCATTGCATAGCCGAGGGCGGCCTTGGAGCTGTTGATCATCGGCGAGGTTGGCGTCCAGTTCAGGCCAGTGAGATTCCAGGTCATCGAGCGACGCCAGCCGCGCAGGGTGACCACATCGAGCGTGCCGCGTCGCCGCGTTGCTTCATCGAGCTCAAGGACACCCGGTGTGGCTACGGCCCAGCGAGCGATTTCGCCGATCGTAAGGCCGTGGACATACGGGGTCTCGTAGGCGCCCACGTAGCTGCGCCACTTACGATCGAGGAACGGGCCATCGACCTTCTCGCCGCCGAGCGGGTTGGGACGGTCGAGAACGACCACGCGCACGGGACGAGGAAGCGAGAAGCACGCTTCGATCACATACCGCATGCAGCTGATGTAAGTGTAGGAGCGAACGCCGATGTCCTGGAAATCAATCACGATGACATCGAGTCCGGAGAGCATCTCCGGCGTCGGGCGACGCGTCGCGCCGTAGAGCGAATAGACGGGCAGGCCGGTGCGCGCGTCCTTCGCATGCCCGACGGAGACGTCGGCTTTGGCCACACCATCAATACCGTGCTCCGGACCGAAAAGTTTAACGAGTTTCACGCCAGGGGCGCGGGCGAGCACGTCGGCCGTACGCTGACCGAGTCCGTTGACACCAGCCCGGTGTGTCACGAGGCCGCAGCGCAGACCTTTAAGGCGGGCGAATCCTTCGGCCGCGAGGACATCGATGCCAAGCATGACCTTACCGGAGAATGGCGCGACGGGAGCCGGCGCGACGGGCAAGGGGCCGGCGGAGCCACCGCCACCACCGCCGCTGGCACAACCAGAGAGGGCAACGGCGCCCAGCGAACCCAGGGCGGTGAGGTTAAGAAACTCGCGGCGATCCATGGGGTGCAGTGACGCCCAGCATCGGCGGTTTGCCGAAGGGTTCAAAGTCTGAAATCGAAAATCCGTTTGCAGGCGAGGGGCGGCGGCGACACCTTCCCTTCATGCGCGTCGCCCTCCTTGGTTCCGGTCGCGGCTCCAATGCCGACGCGGTCCTCCGCGCCCAAGCTGAAGGCCGCCTCGGCCAGGCCAAAGTGGTTGGCATTTGGTGCGACGTCCCGACCTGTAAGATGCTGGAGCTGGGCCCGAAGTACGGCGTGCCAGCCCGCTTCGTCGATACGGGCCCCTTTAAGACTAAGTTCTCCCCCGAGCGCGAGCAGGCCTGGGCGGACGACCTCAAAGCCGCGAAAGTCGACCTCGTCGTTCTCGCCGGCTTCATGCGCGTGATTAAGGCCCCCCTCCTTGACGCTTTTGCGGGCCGCATCATCAACCTCCACCCCAGCCTCCTCCCCGCGTTCCCTGGCCTCGATGGTATCGGCCAAGCGTGGAACGCCGACGTCCCGGAGGCGGGCTGCACCGTCCATTGGGTCAATGCCGAGATCGACGGGGGTACCCACCTCGGCCAGACCCGCGTGACCCGCGAGGCCGCCGACACCCTGGAATCCTTTTCTCATAAGATTCACGCCGCTGAGCACGCGTTACTTCCCTCCGTCATCGCCCGCCTGAGCGAGACCCTTTCCTGATGATCGAACTGAAGTGCCCCATCCATGAAGACATGGTCCAACCGTTAGAGGACCATTTCTGTGAACTCACCCGCTCGTCATGGATGCTCTTCCATGAAGGACCCGGGAAGCCTCACTTCGTGATGGGTTACTTCGACACTAAGCCTGAAGCCGATGAATCTTGGGCTGGCCTGCGCAAAGCCTTCAAGAAACTCCCCGAGGCCTATGAAGAAACCGTCATGGCCGACAAGGACTGGAAGGAAGCCTATAAGGAGCACCTCAAGCCTTGGGATCATGGCCGACTGCACTGGGTCCCCGCCTGGATGCGCGGTAAGTACGCCGTCCCGGCCGACGCCGCGGTGATCTGGTTCGACGCTGGCCTGGCCTTCGGCACTGGCGACCACCCGACGACCCGGCTCTGCGCCATCCGCATGATGGATTTCCTCGAGACGCACGCCGCCGCCAAGGTCTCGGTCACGGATGCGGGTTGTGGCTCCGGTATCCTCGCCCTTTCCGCCGCTAAGTTGGGTTGTGGACGTATCGCCGGTTTCGACCGCGATCCGGAATCCGTCCGCGTCAGCATCGCCAACCGCGAAGACAATGGCATCGCCGATGACGCGGTGGCCTTCCACCACGCCGGCCTCGAAGAAGGGTTCCGCCTGACCGGCCGGGCCGACGTCGTGCTCGCAAATATCATCAGCGACGTGCTCTGCATCTACGCCGACAACCTCATCGACTCCGTCAGCCCCGGCGGGGTACTCGCGCTCAGCGGTATCCTCGCTAAGGAACAGGATTCCGTACGCGCCCACTTTGAAGGTAAATGTCGCGAAGCTTGGGGCGATGGCATGAAGTCAGACGGACGTGTCATGGGTGAATGGAGTGACGTCGCCCTCTTCCGTCCGCTCTGAGTATTTGCTTCGGCTACCCTTCCACCTTCACTCACCCCATGAACGACGTCACCACCCAAAGAATCCGCTACGGACGTATTATCGTGATTCTGTTCGGACTCCTGTGCGTCGGCCTCGGAGTCAATGGTCTCATTGGCGCCGTCAGCCTCGGCCCACTGCATATCCCGGCCCGCTGGGATCCAGCCATCGTCACCTTCCCCGTCGCCCTACGCGTGGAGTGCTGGTTCTTCATCGCCTACGCCGGCCTACTGTTCCTCCCCTGGCGCAGCATCGCGAACCCAACGGTGTGGCGCTGGCTCTTCAGCCTGCTCTGCGTGGCCTCCGTCGTCTTCGCGATGGCCATGATCTGCGAAGTGATGGCTAAGAACTACATCGCGCAGAACGCCGGACTGAAGGCGAAAATCCCGGTCTTCCAGGCAGTCTTGCTCTTCCTCAGCCTCGGCCAAATCCCGATCGAACTGTTCAGCCGCAAGCCCGAGTTGCTCGACTAATCAGAGCGAGGCGTGCAGAGCCTCGGCACGACGGATGGCTTCTTCGAGCGTCGGTGCGGTGACGGTGATATGGCCCATCTTGCGGCCCGGCGCCGCTTTACCCTTGTCGTAAAGGTGTAGCTTGGCGGAAGGATCCGCGAGGACCTTGGACCAGTCGGGCTCTTGTCCATTACGCCAGACGTCGCCAAGCAGGTTCACCATCGCGGAAGGAGCGAGCGGCTTCGTTCCGCCGAGCGGCAAGCCACACACGGCGCGGATATGCTGTTCGAACTGGCTGGTCTCGTTGGCGTCAAAGGTCTGGTGGCCGCTATTGTGCGGACGCGGCGCGAGCTCGTTGACGACGATGCGGCCGTCTTTCACGAACATCTCGACGGCGAGGAGGCCGACGAGCTGGATCTTCTCAGCGATGCTCAGGGCGAGGGCGCGCGCTTCAGCGGCCGTAGCTTCAGAGATGCGGGCCGGTGAAATCGAAAGGTGGAGAATATGGTTCCGATGGATGTTTTCGGCAGGGTCGTAGACGGCGGTGCGTCCATCGACGGTGCGGGCGACGAGCACCGAGATTTCCATCTGGAACGGTACCCAGGCCTCGAGGACACCGACCGCGCCGCCAATCTTGTCCCAAGCTGCGGCGAGATCAGCCTCGGCGGTCGGTAACTTCACCTGACCTTTACCATCATAACCGAAATCAGCGGTCTTGAGCACGCACGGGAAGCCGATGGTCTTCACGGCCGCCTGCAGCTCGCTCAGCGACGAAACGACGGCGAAGTTCGCGCAAGGGATGCCGGAGGCGCGGAGGAACTCCTTCTCGCGGCGACGATTCTGACAGGTCGCCAAGACATTGGCCGAAGGATGGCTCGGGACAGACTTCGCGACGAACTCGACGGTCGCGGGTGGGATGTTCTCGAACTCGAGCGTGATGCGTCCACAGCCCTGGGCGAAGCGCGTCAAGGCAGCGGTGTCGCTCCAGTCGGCGGTGATATGCTCATCGGCGATACCTGCAGCACAGGCCCCGGCGGAAGGATCGAAGGTGCGCACCTTATAACCGAGACGGCGCGCAGCGATGGCCGACATCCGACCCAGCTGGCCACCGCCGAGGATACCGATGGTGCCGCCGGGCTGCAGGGGTCGCTCCATGGCTTAGCGCTTCTTGCCCTTGCGGCCGGGAATCGGGTTATCGAGCACGGCCTTAGTCTGCTCGGCACGATAGGCGTCCAGTTTCTTGGCGAGCTTAGCGTCGGACAAGGCGAGGACCGCTACGGCGCCGAGCGCGGCGTTGATCGCGCCCGCACGGCCGATGGCGAAAGTATGCACGGGGATGCCAGCTGGCATCTGGACAATAGAGAGAAGTGAGTCGATGCCGTCGAGGGACTTAGACTGGACGGGGACGCCCATGACGGGGAGCGAAGTCATCGCAGCTACCATACCAGGCAAATGGGCCGCACCACCGGCGCCGGCGATGATGACCTTCAGCCCACGACGACGGGCTGCCAGGGCGTAGTCCTTAAGCTTCAGCGGCGTGCGGTGAGCGCTCACCACCTCGGCCTCAAAGGAGACGCCCAGCTTCTTGAGCGTGTCGGCGGCGTTGACCATCGTCTCCCAGTCGGACTGGGAACCCATGATGATGCCGACCAGAGGTGCGGAGGAAAGCGCGCGAGCCATGCCCGAAGCGTGTCGCAGCCATGCCCGCCTGTGAAGCCCGAAGCGTAAAAACTACTCCGCGAAGGGCACGTATTCCGGGACTAAGTCCCGCATGCCCTGCTTGCAGGCCTGGCGTTCCAAGGGAAGCAGGGCGCGGACGCGGCTGACCAGCGTTTCGGCCGAATCCTTTGGGTCACTGTCGTCGACAAAGCGGAAGACGCGCGGGTGCTCGGTCGGGCGATACTGCTCCCCTTCATATTGAAGTTCCTCGACCAGCTTTTCGCCCGGGCGCAGGCCGATGATGCGGATCTCGATGTCGATGTCGGGGCGGAGGCCGCTGAGCTCAATGAGCTGGCGGGCGACGTCGATGATTTTCAAGGGCTGGCCCATCTCGAGGATGAGGATGTCGCCGCCGTGTCCGAGGGTCGCGCTCTGCAATACGAGCCCAACCGCCTCGGGGATGGTCATGAAGTAACGCTTCACCTCCGGGTGCGTCACCGTGACGGGGCCGCCGGCGGCGATCTGGCGACGGAAGATTGGGATCACCGAGCCGGAAGATCCGAGGACGTTGCCAAAGCGGACCGCAATGAAGCTGGTCTTGCCGCCGGCCTCGGCCTGCATTGTGCGGACGACGCGCTCGGCGAGTCGCTTGCTGGCGCCCATGACGTTGGTCGGGTTGACTGCCTTGTCCGAAGAGATGAGTACGAACTTAGCTACACTGTGCTCCGCGGCGAGGCGGGCGACGACCTCCGTACCGAGGACGTTATTCTTCAGGGCTTCGGAGGGCTGCGACTCCATCATCGGTACGTGCTTATGCGCGGCGGCATGCAGGACTAGCTCGGGCTTGAAGCGGACGAAGACGTCGCGCATGCGGTCGACATCAGTGACGTCGCCGACGATAGGCGTGATGAGCGCACCGACTCCGGCAGAGATGAGCTCCTGTTCTGCCTGGTAGAGAAGTACCTCGCACTGATCGAGCATGATAAGGCGGGCGGGCGAACGCCCCGCCACCTGACGACAAAGCTCGGAGCCGATGCTCCCGCCGGCGCCCGTGATGAGCACAGTGCGACCCTTGACCATCGCGTCGATGGCCTCGTCGTCGAGTTTAGCGGGTTCACGGCCGAGGATGTCCTCGACGGAAATCGGACGGATATCGCTCGCGCGTACGCGGCCGCCGGCGAGCTCGGACATGGATGGGACGACGAGTACGCGCAAGTTGCTGGCTGCGGCGAGGGTGCTCACTTCCCGAATGCGGCGCACGGCCGAGGCGGGTAAGGCGAGGATGATTTCGGTGATACCATATTTCTCCGCTAACTCAGGCATGCGCTCAGGAGCGCCAATCACTGGCACGCCGTGAATATGGAAGGTGTGCTTGGCGACGTCGTCATCCAGGAAGCAGACGGGTTCGATGCCGTGACCACGGCGGCTCATGAGCTCGGAGGCGAGCTGGGCGCCGGCCTGACCAGCGCCGACAATCGCGATGCGCTCGACCACGCCTTGGGTCGCCTGGTCCTTGCTCCAGAAGCGTTCGCGCAAAGCGCGGATCGAGACCCGGAAGCCAACGAACAACACCAGCGATAGATTGAAGTCCACCAGCGCGACGCCACGAGGAATGCCGCCGGCATTCTCCACGCCAACGCCCCCGCTAAACAGTGGCATAAGTAGCACTAGCGCTGTGGCCGCAGCCAATGCGAAACCCATCTTCAGGGCGTCGGGTAGGCGGAAATAATAAAATACTCCGCGGAACTGACCGAAGGCGCCCAAGAGCAAGACCTTCAATGGCACAACCCAAGCGAGAGCCCATATCCTTTGATCATGCAAAAATGCCTCGAAGACCTGCTTATCGGCGCGCGTCATTTCAGCCTCTCCGCTGAAGCGCAGTTCATAGGCGAACCAGAGGGACAAGGCCGCCAAGGCTCCATAGGTCGCGAAAAAGAACGCGGCACGTTGGAGGCGATGGACGGGGGTAGCCATGGGGTCGCTTTATAATCAGGACCCCGGGCGATTATTCAATGACGATACGAAATCCGAGGGTGCGGCTCTTCTCCCGCTTGAAGACCTCCCGAGTGGGCATCGCCTTGCCCAATGGGGTCAGGACGCTGCCCCCCAGAACCGGGGCGCGGGTCTCACCCAGTGCGGCGATGGTCCATTCTTCGACGTTACCGATCAGGTCATGAATCCCGGCGTTATTGGCCGCGGCAGCGCCGACCGGGCGAACGGTCGTACCATCGGTGTTCTCAGCGGTCCAAGCCTGCGACTGAAGGGACGGTTGGTTCAAGTCTCCGGCGGCCGATATGAACTCTGCGGGCGTCGGCAGGCGCACCTTGGCTCCCAGGATCCACCCCAGCCGGGTAGCGAAAACCTCCGCCTCGGCATAGGTCACAGACTCGACTGGATTCGCTTCGCGACGACTGGAGCTAGGGTTGGAGCCCATGACGGAAGCATAAAGGCCTTGGGGAATCTCGGTCCGGTAGATTCGGGTGGACGATGCCGGTAACGGGCGAAGATTCTGGTCGATGATGCCTAGCACGCTGCGGACGACGGCGCCATTGATTGCAAGATACTCGAGCTCCTTGCGCTCCTCATCCTCGGGCCGGAAGGTCCCGGTATTGGCTGATCCGATGCGGCGGGCCTCGGTGATAAGTTCATCCGCCAGCCGGAGCGCATCGTCGGCGCGGCGGGTGCGTAATGCGGAACGGAGCTGCTCGCAGCGGGCGCGCAAAGCGCTGATCTCATCATGGAAGCGGGCGAAATTAAGCCTCGTCGCGATTGCCGCCTCCTTCGGGCGGTCGGCGAAGCTGCTCTTTGGGTAGTCGTTAAGCAGCTTGGCGAACCCATCCACAGCGGCCTGCCAGGCCTGGGTCGCGGCGGTCCACTCACCTTTCTTTTCGAAAGCCTCGGCCTTGGCGCAATGGGCAAGGATGACGTTCCAAGCTTCGCCGGAAAAAGCGGTCTCGCGACGTTCCGCGAGTTTATCCGATCGGCCAAACTCGGTATTCCGCACATCGCGATAACGAGCGAGGAAGTCCGTCTCACAATCGATGGCTTGGTTAAACTTGGCGGCCGCCTCGACAAACTTGCCCGCCGTGAAGAGCTTCTCGGCTTCCGCTTCGATATCGCGTCCCTTCTGCCAAAGCGGGGCGGATTCAAGGCGGCGAAGGCGGGTATCCAGTCGCGCGCGCCGTCCAGACTCAGCCAATCCGGAGAATTCCCACTTCGTCTCAATCTCCTGCTCCCAGGCGATGGCCTGACGGAGGAGCGGAATCGCGGCTGCTTCGTCGGTCTTAGCCAACGCAAGGGCCTTGGCTTCGGCCTCGTCGGAGTCGTGTCGAAGCCGCTCACCTCGAATCAGATGCAGGCGGCGGCGCAGGGACTGCTGCCGGGCGTTATCCGTGCCCACCGACTGGCGGGCATTAATATATTCCTCCTGCAGTCGTAAGGCCTCTTCTAACAGGGCGATGTCGGCCTCCTTCAACTCGAAGCGTTCCTGTCGGATCTTCTCGAAGTCTGCTTCGAGCTGGAGCGAGCGCAGCCGGAGCGCCTCGGCCTCCTCCGGCGAGACCATCAGCTCCGCTTGGCGCGTGCTCCGACGCTCGGATGTATAGAGCAGCAGACTCGCAACCCCGAGTGCCAAGAGGACGCCGATGAGGAAAGGAACCCGAATCTTGAGCCAGATCTGTCCCCGCGAAACCTTACTCCGTCTGGCCTGCGGGGCGGGAGCGGCAACAAAGTCGTTCTTGGGGTTGGGGGGGCCTTGGGTCATGTCAGGGCCGCTAGCTTCTCCGCTAGCGGTTTGTTTGCTTTAATAGTTCGTCACTTTGGTTCATCAAAGTCATACCTTCAATATTGGAAATGGCTCAATTCAAGCGTATCGCCGTCGTCGGCGCCGGCCTCATCGGCGGCTCAATCCTCCTCGCGGCGGCACGAAAGGGCTTAGCCGGGTCGCTCGCCTGCTGGTCGCGCTCCGAAAAGTCCCGTGCCACCCTCCGCGACTTTGGCGTGGCCGAAGTCTTCGACGACGTGGGCGCCTGCGTGCGGGGCGCCGACCTGGTGATTGTGACGACCCCGGTCGACACGGCCGAAGAGACCTTCCTGGCCATCGCCCCCGGCCTAAGCCCTGGCGCCATCGTGACCGATGCCGGCAGTGTTAAGGGCGCGATCCTGGTCGCCGCTCGTCGTCTTCCCGCCGCCAATCCTTTCGTCGGCGCCCATCCGATGGCCGGCGGAGAAAAAGCCGGTGCCGCCCACGCCGCCGCCAACCTTTTCGAAGGTCGCGTCTGCTTCCTCACTCCGACCGGAGCCGAGGACCCTAAGGCCTTGGCCGC
>JBIILC010000129.1:0-3309 GCA_044232865.1 Opitutales bacterium
CAAGATCGCGGCCTTCAATACTACCGACGGTAAACTCGGCGAGAGCTTCAAGAGCGAACAGGACCCCACCTATCCGTTGCACGCCTCCACCTTCCTGCGCGTCGGACTGAAACCCAAGGAAGCCAAGGCGCCGCGCAGTGAAAAACCTGACTGGACCCTGAACGACGGGGCTTCCTCCGCCTGGCGTCGCCATGGTAATGGCCTCGACGGACGCTTCGCGCCCGGCGACTTCCGGGTCGAAACCAGCGGCCCGGGTGTGCTCAAACATATCCTACCCTCCGGCCTGCATTCCCACACCCTCTCGAGCAAGCACAGCGCCGTCCTGACGTCGCCCCGCTTCAAGGTGAACACCGACTTCATCAGCGTCCAAGCCATGGGCAAGGGCGCGACACTCCGCCTCATCCCGGATAACTATCCGCTCTCCTCAGGAGGCTCGCGTTTCCCCAAGGCAGCGATCGACACCGATAAGCCTGTCTGGATCACCCTCGATACCGCTTACCGCCAGGGCTCCTACGCCTATCTCGAACTTACCCTGCCGGACGATTCGACAAATCCCGACAAGAAGGCCGAACCTGGCCTGGGTTGGTATGGCGTCCGCCAGGTCGTCTTCCACGCCACCCGCGAAGCCGGACCCTCTGGCGATGCGATCGTCGTGCAGGCGCCGCAACTTACCAACGTGGCGGATGTCTCGGTCACCCTATCCGAAGCCGCTACGGCCTGGGGACGCGACCAAGCGACCGAAGCCCAAGCGGCGTTGCTCGATGCCGCGGTCCGTCACGGAATGCTCGAGACCTCTACGGTCGCATCCAAGCGCCTCGCCGCCCTCGCCGACGAATACCGTAAGCTGGAAGCCGAACTCTCCATCCCCCGTCGCGCTCCGGGGTTCCTGGAAGCCCAAGGCTTCGACATGCCGCTCTTCGTGCGCGGAGAATACAAGAACCCAGCGGCTGCCGTCCCGCGACGCTACCTCGAAGTATTCGACACCAAGGCCTTCGTGACCACCGGCAGCGGCCGCCTTGAGCTAGCCGACAAACTTACCTCCCCCGACAACCCACTCACCGCCCGTGTGATGACCAACCGACTCTGGCATCATGTCTTTGGACGCGGACTCGTCGGAACCGTCGATAACTTCGGCCGACTAGGCGATCACCCCACTCACCCCGAGTTGCTCGACCACCTCGCTCAATCCTTCATCGCGCAAAAGTGGTCCGTAAAAACCATGCTCCGCGAACTCGTCCTGACGGAAGCGTTCCAACGCTCCAGCCTGCCCTCGGCGTCCGCGCAGGCCAAGGACGCCAATAACAACCTCCTCTCCCACGTCCGCATCCGGCGCCTCGAAGGCGAAGCCCTGCGCGACTCGCTCATCACGTTTACCGGCAAGAGGGAAGATCGCATGTATGGCCCAGGCGATAATGCCGTCGCCGCACCCCGGGAGCAGGTCCGCCGCAGCGTCTACCTCACCATCCGCCGTAATTCGCTGAATCCGCTGATCACCACGTTCGATGGCCCTAAGCCCTTCACGACCGTTGGACGACGCGACGCCACGAACGTTCCCGCCCAATCGCTCACCCTACTGAACAGCCTCTTCGTCATCGATGCGGCCAAGCAGTGGGCGACCACCCTCGACCGTAATCAGCCCGACGCCGCCAAGGTCGATACGCTCTTCGTCCAAGCCCTCGCTCGCAAGGCGACGCCCTCCGAACAGGCCGCCGCCGCAAGTTACTTGGCGGACCTCAAGGTCGCCCACGCCGATAAGCCGGTGATGGTCTGGCAGGACTTCGCCCAGTCCGTCCTCAACCTCAAGGAATTCCTTTATCTTAAATAACATGCACCCGCTCACTCGTCGCGAACTGCTCCGCCGTTGCTCCCTCGGCTTTGGTGGCATCGCCCTGTCCAGCCTGCTCTCCACTCCCGCCTTCGGCGCCGAGACCTCCGGCAAGCGCCCGCTCAAGGCTAAGGCGAAGAACGTCATCTTCTGTTACATGTCGGGTGGCGTCTCGCACGTGGACTCGTTCGATCCGAAGTCCGCCCTTACCAAGCTGAACGGAAAGCCGATGCCCGTGCCGGTCCAGCGCACGGTCTTCAACAATAACGGCGATATCATGGGCAGCCCCTGGGAGGTTAAACGCTACGGCCAGTCGGGCATCGAGATGACAAACCTCTTCCCGCAGATCGCCAATTGTGCCGACGACCTGACGGTCATCCGTTCGATGACGAGTAAGGTCAGCGAACACGCCCAAGGGAACTATTTCTTCCACACGGGCTTCCCGTTCATGGGCCACCCCAGCGCCGGAGCCTGGATGAACTACGGACTGGGAACGGAGAATCAGAATCTCCCGGGCTTCGTCGTCCTCCAGAGCGGCAACGCCGGCATCCCGCACGGCGGGGTGGGCGTCTTCAATAATGGCTACCTCCCCGGACAGCATCAGGCCTCGATTATCAAGGCCGACGGCGCCCTGCCCCTCGCCAACATCAAGCCCGGCGAAGCCGACGCCGCCCAGCGCCGGCGACTGGGCTTCATCAACGAGGTCGACAAGGCCTTCGCCGAAGCCTCCCGCGAACCGCAGGTCGAAGCGGCCATCCGAAATTACGAGACCGCCTACCGCATGCAGGCCGCCGTACCCGAGATCTGCGACCTTAGCGGCGAGTCCGAGGCCACCAAGGCGATGTATGGCATCGATTCGCCCGACAAGCTTACCGCCGGCTACGCGCGTCAGGCCCTGCTCGCGCGACGCCTCGTGGAAAAAGGTGTTCGCTTCGTCGAGCTCAGCTGTCTCTCCGGCAACCTCGGCGGCGGCAACGTGGCTAATCCGTGGGATCACCACGGCGATATCGTCAAGGGTCACGGCATGATGGCCCATCAGGTCGACCAACCCATCGCAGCCTTGCTCAAGGACCTCAAACAACGTGGGCTGCTCGACAGCACCATCGTCATCTTCTCCGGCGAGTTCGGTCGCACGCCATTCTCACAGGGTGGCAGTGGCCGCGACCACAACCCCTACGGCTTCAGCCTCTGGGTCGCCGGCGGCGGGTTCAAGCCCGGCACCGTCTTCGGCGCCACCGATGAGCTCGGTTACTACGCCGTCGATAAACCGCTCACCGTTTACGATTTCTGGGCCACGATTCTCAATCAGCTCGGCATCGATCACGAGAAACTCACGTATCGCTTCGGCGGCCGTGATTTCCGCCTGACGGATGTGCATGGGAGTGTCGTCCGCGAGATTATCGCGTAGACGACTAAGGTTACAGCGGCTGGCGGTTGGGAAATACAGGACTCAAAGGGAGACCGGAAACCGGAAAGTCAGCTGG
>JBIILC010000130.1:0-3307 GCA_044232865.1 Opitutales bacterium
CCCCTACGTGGCTCCGCCATGCCTTACTTCTTCGCTGGCTGCGGAGCGGACTTCGCTTTGGTCGCGCCGATCGCGACGATTTTCTCGATCATGCCGAAAAGCTTTAGCGTTTCCCACTTGGCGGTCAGAGTGACCTGATTGCCGGCGGCTTCGACAGGCTGGATGCCGGCGAGGAATTCAGCCGCTAGGGCTTTCATTTCCTTCTCTTCGGCGGTCTCAGGCTTGGTCGGATCTCCGGCGAGCATCATCGGCGCCATGGCGAGCATGCCTTGGGCCTGCATAGCCATCGGGGCGGCCTTCTCCTTGGAAGTGAAGAACGCGCTGATTTTCATGACTTGGTCGCTGTTATTTTCACCCATTGCGAAGATTGCACCTTGGAATCCGCTATCAGTGAGTTCGGGGGTGGCCGGCAGTTTAGCGGCGTTCATGGCGAAGACGGCGTACGGACGGCCGGTGGCGTTGACCTGAGGGCGTAAAGCGGGGGACAGGGCGTAGGAGGCGCCTTGGCCCTTGAGGAGGGCGATGATGCGCACGGCTTCCTTGGGCTGGGCGATCACGAGCGTGTTATCGTCGAGGTCGAAGACGCCGATCGGTTCGGACGCCGGCGCACCGGGGGCGGTGGCGGTCGTCGGGAAATCCTTGGCGACCTTGGCGAGTTCGTCGCTCAGGGAGGCCAGGAGCTCCTGGCCATTCCAGCCCTTGGTTGCGCCAGCCTGCACGGTGCTGACCTTCTTAGCGACGGCATGAGCCGAAAGTTTTTTGCTATCATGGCGCGTCCGGACGATGAGCCCGCCGCTGATTTGCCCGGCGGCACCAAGGGTGACTCCGCCGGCGAGCCGGTTGTCCGGGGACTCTAGGTCGATACCCGTCGCGAGCTTGATCGCCTCTTGCATCTCCTTGCTGTCTTTGGCGCTGGGGTCGAGGCCAGCGACGGCTTTTTCCATACGAGCCTTGAAGGCCTTGGCCTCAGGCGAGTCGCTGATCTTCAGCCCGCGCGAACTGGCGGTCGCGAACACGATCGCGTAGTCGGCGGGGACGCCCTTGAAGTCGAAATCCTGCGCGGGCAGGACGGCGGAGGTAATGACTAGAGCGAGGCAGGAAAGGAGACGCATGGGTCGAATAAACCCCATGGCTGGGAATAAGGTCAAGCCCAGCCTGACCGATAGGGGGTATAGAAAATATCGATACTTATAAGAAAAGGGCAGGCGGCAGCTCACGCCAAGCCTACCCCGCCATCCGAAGCGATTCATGTATCAAAGGGAAACCGGAGACCGGAATTAATCCTGCGGAAATGGGTAGGGACGCGTCGGCGACGCGTCCGCCCTAAGCCCCCGGTCGCGACCCCGTCGCGCCCCTACCAACTATCCGGTTCCCCTATGGTGCCCCTTTGAGTTCTGCCTCTATGCGTCGGGTAGGGTCGAGCATCCTTGCTCGACCGCGGCCGGCCAAGGATGGCCAGCCCTACCAGCTGCTTCGCAGCTTGTCACCATGCCAGCATGTCCCCTCGCGCAAGCGCGTGTCCCCGTGTCACCTTGCGCACGTGCCCCCTCGAAGGCTTCGCCTTCGCTTACTTCTTCTTCGCCGGAGGGGCCGCCTTCAGAGGATGTTCCTTGAGGAGCTCGTCGGCCATGTAGAAGTTGACGCGATCCTTGGTGGCTTCGCGGACCTTCTTCACGGTGGCGGGCGAGACGAGCTTGCCGTTGTTACCGAAGGAGAGGCGCACGTAGCTGAGCACGGCCGCGGCTTCCTCGTCATTGAGTAGGCCACCGTAGCCCATCATGGGGGGCACGCCCTTGGTGGGGTCGAAGTGCTGGCCATTGACGGTGATGGGACCCCAGAGGCCCTTGAGTAGGATCTTGGTCAGGCGCTCGTCGTCTTCAATCCAGTTACTCTTCGAGAGGGGCGGGTAGATGTTCACGATGCCCTTGCCGTCGGCCTGGTGGCAGGTGGCGCAGTGAGCGTCGCGGAAGTAGATCTCGCGGCCAAGCTTGAAGGTCTTCTCCTCGGCGGCGGTGAGCTTGCGTGCAGGCTTGGAGTTGGTGCCCGCTTCGGCGATGGCTACTCCGATCTTGAGCTTGCCGCTGAAGTAATCCGTGGCGGCCTGGTTGCCTTCGAGGTTCAGCGTGCCGGCGGCCTTGAAGGCATCGACATCGTCCTTGAGCGTGTAGGTGAGGGCGTAGTGCAAGACGGGCCCGACCCAGCGGTCGACGGGCAGTTTGAAGGCCTCTAGGGCGATCTTGGCGCCATCAGCGTTGTCGAGCCAGGTGGCGGCGACGACAGCCGTCAGGCGCACGCGGGCGTTCTCGTCCCGGACGGCCTGGTTGAGCAGGTCGACGTGGTTAGGGAGTTGCCAGAAGGAGTGGCGGATGACGTCCACGGCGGCGGCGCGAGCTTCAGGCTGCTTGGCCTTGAGGAGCTGCGCGATGAGGTCGGCGTCGGGCTTGTTCTGCGCCCAGGTGGCCCAGAGGGCTTCGCACAGGTGGTGCTCATAGGCCGAGTCATTTTTGTCGAGCTTCGCGACCCAGGCCTTCACGGCGGGGAGGACTTCAGCGGGCGCGTGGCCGCGGAGTTCGCGACGGGCGCGGTAGCGGGTACGATATTCGGGTTCCTTGAGGACTTCGAGGAGCTCGGCGACGGAAGCGCCGGCGACCTGCGCGGGTTTCACGAGCGGGCGTTCCGGATAGGTGATGCGGTAGATGCGGCCTCGTTCACGATCTCGGTTCGGGTCGCGCGCGTTGTGCTGCATGTGCCCGATGAGCGGGTTATGCCAGTCGATGAAGTAGAGTGAGCCATCCGGTGCGAACTCGAGATCGACCGGGCGGAAATTACCGTCGGTGGAGGTGAGGAGATCGCCGTTGGCCTTGCCGGTGAAGCCGGCACCGTCGTCAGCCTTTTTGCCAAAACTGATGCCGAGGAAGCCGATCGTATTGCAGATCATGAAGTCGTCCTGCTGCGCATCGGGGAAGTGGCGCGAGGAGACGAATTCCGCACCGGAGCTAGGGCGGGAGCGCTTGGGCACGAATTGCTCGACCTTGATCTGTTCGATGCCGTAGGGCACCTTGGCCGAGAGCGGCACGGCCCACCAGTTCTCTCCCGGCGAGGCGTCGGAAAGGAACGGCTGTTCCCACTTGTCGAACGAGAAGCCCCACGGATTGGAGACGTCGACCTGCACGCGTTCGAGGCGGTGGGATTTCGGATCGAAGCGCCAGGCCCCGCCGTCGTTGCAGCGGCGCGGTCCGTAAGCGGTCTCGACTTGGCTGTGGAGGAAACGCCCTTCGAGCAGGTAGAAGGCGCCGGATGCGTCGGC
>JBIILC010000010.1:0-35879 GCA_044232865.1 Opitutales bacterium
CGGGCGATGACTTCGGGGTGAGAACGAATGAAGGCCTGCTGCCAGAACATGAAGCACCAGTGCCCGGTCAGGGAAATCGCGCAGATGGTAGAGGCGATGAAGGTCGTACGGCGGATATCGCGCCCGAAAAGCCCCATCATTGAGGGAGCCGCCTGCTTGCCCTTCTCGGCTGACCACTCGTCGGTCTCGGGAACTTCCTTGCGAATCCAAAGCGTCACGAACGCCGGCAAGACGCCGATCAGGAAGACCCAGCGGGGCTCGTAACCAGGAACCTTCTGGAGCAAGAAGACGCCGGCGATGGCGGCCAAGATACCGAAATTCACGGCACACTGCAGCACGGCGGCGATCCACGGGCGCCACTTCTTCGGCCACGTCTCGGAAAGCAGCGAGGCACCGACCGCCCATTCGCCACCGATACCCAGCGCAGCCAGGAAACGGAAGATCATCAACTGCCACCAGTTCTCCGCGAAGAACGATAGGCCGGTAAAGAGCGCGTAGGTCAGGATTGTCAGGACGAGCGTACGGCTGCGGCCGAGGCGATCGCCGATAATGCCAAAGAAAGCGCCACCCAAGGCCCATCCGAGCAGGAAAGCCGCCTGAATGTACGAACCGTAACGGCCGACATCAGGGTCGGTGTCTTTGACCATCAGCAGCTCGGCCACGAAGACGGTGGCGACGAGCGTGTAAAGATGCAGGTCAAGTCCGTCGAAGAACCAACCCAGCCAAGCCGCGAGGCCAGACTTCTTCTGGTGCGAAGAAAGTTCGCTGAGCTTCGTGGCTTCGGCGGGGGTATCGCGCATGAGGAGACAGTTGAAACCGACTAGAAATTAGCAAGGCGGGCTTTGCGGCCCGCCCTGCTCGAGGACTTACTTCTTCTTGGCTTCGGCCTTCTTGGCCGGCGCCTTAGCCTTCGGGGCTGGCGTCGGGGTGTAGGGCTGATTCGTCATGGCGCCGGGGGCGACCTTAAGGAGATTAGGAGACATGTCAGGAGCCTTGGCATCGCCATTGGCCCACTTGAGACCGCCGACCAGGATCTGCTGGAAGGTTGGGTTGGTCCAGACGTCTTCGCGGTGCCCCATGGCGGTATAGAAGACGCGTCCCTTGCCTTCGAACTTAGCCCAGCAGTTCGGGAAAGGCGGGCGCTTGTAGTCGTCGCCATCAAGGGCGGGATCATTGAAGACGGTCAGGACGTGGATCTCGGGACGGAAATCCTTCAGGGTGTACCACTCTTCGACAAAGGAGAACGAGTCGCCGACCTTCTCGAAACCCGGGAAGGTCTTATCGACGACCTTGTTCACGCCGGCCTGCTGCTTGCCGTGGCGGATAAATTCAGCGCCCAGAAAACAGACATAGGGGTCAGCCTTGTCGCCATGGTTCGTAAAACGCGCAGGGCCTTTCACAGCCTCGTTGTCGGTGTGGAAGGTGTCGGAGGCGGAGTGCGTGCCCACAAAGCCCTTGCCAGATTTCACGTAGTCGAAGAGGGCCTGCTTACCGGCCATGGACATCGGCGGATTCTTGTCGCCACCTTCAGAGCAGAGGTCGCCGGTGGTGTAGAACATCACCGTGTCGAACTGGGCCAGGTACTCAGGCGAGAACTTCGAGCCATCCTTGGAGAAGACGAACTCGATGTTATTGGCGGCGCCCATCTCGAGGAGCTGCTTTTCGGCGAAGCTGGGCTGGCCCTTCTTATAGGAAATCACCTCGTGCTCGTAACCCGAGGACTTGGTGAAGAAGAGGACCTTGCGCTTGGGGGTGTCGGCGGCGAATACGCTGAGCGACAGCAGGCAGAGGAGGAGCGAGCGGAGCATCATAGGGGTGGTGTCCCGTGACCAAACCCGCCCTGCCCTCCACAGGCAAGCCGATTGGGATTCAGCGCGACGCGGAACGACGGACCGGAGGCAATTCTCGGCTAATTTCAGCAAGGCGATAGCCGAAACCGGGTCCGCACAGGCTGGAGCCGTCGACCAGGCCTTCATGGCGGGAATAGAGCAACGGGTGCACCTTGGCCTCGGCCGCGGAAGCCGCCGGGTAGAACTGCATCCCATTGGTCTCCACGCCAGCGATGGTCGGGGCATAAGCGGCGAGCAGGACGTGCGTCATCTGCGCCATCATGGGATTGGTAAGATCCTGCACCATCAACTGCATGCCGTGGGCACGGGCCCAGCAGAGACTGAGGAGCGCGCCAGTCTGGGTCTTGCAGGTCTTGAGGGCCACGCCGGTCCAGCCGAGTTCGCGACCAAGGCGGACAATCCGCCAGTCATGCGCGCTCTCATCCAGGAAGAGCGGCATGCGCTGGCTCACGGAGTGGACATCGATGGGATGCTCTTCGAGTTCATAAGGGAACGGCTGTTCGACGTAGCTGAGTCGCTTCCAAAGTTCGGGCAGTTCGACCTTCACGCGATCAAGGACGCCGTTCACGTAGGCCGGGTCCATCACCGTGCAATTAAAGTCAGCAGTGAAGAGTTCGACGCCCAGCGGCAGACCGATTTCGGCGATGCGCTTCAGGCGCTCGAAGTCCCAAGGCGCATCGTTGCCGCGCAGTTTGACCTTCAGAGCCTTCAGGCCGTCGGCTTTGATCCATTCGTCGAGCGAGGACGGATAGCCGTCGGCGACCTTGTTCGCGCCGGCTTCGGCGAGCGTGAGGTAGTCGAGACCGCCGACGAGGTGCCAAGCCAGCAGATTAGTCGTCACCGGTGAACGGAAATAATCGACCGGGTAACGCCCGGCGAAGGTGACGCCCTTGGCGTCAGCGGCGGGCGTGAGGTACGCCGACAAGTCACGGTTCATCCACGGGGCGCAGTAGGTCGAATAGGTCGGCACACCATGGGCCACGCCATAGGCGTCGTGCAGGGCGAGGTCGAAAGGCGAGCAACAGACCAGCGCCGCAAGCGTCGGGATGGCGACCCCTTCGGGCAGGCCCGCGTTAAACTTTTTCAGGATAATCGGCAGCGCTTCCTCAAGGAAATCGTGGCCAATCTCCATCGGATGGCCGCGCGCGGCGAAGCTAGCATAGGCATCGGTCAGCGTATCGCAGAAATCATGCAACGCCTTCGAGCGGACGTCATAGGGCACCGGCGAAGGCCAGACCCACTGGACGCTGAGCGGAGTCTCACCCCAGCCTTCGGCAAAAGATCCATCATCCTTCTCGACCGTGACGCACACGCGGGCGCAGACCACGCTCGTGACCGTCTCATGGCCGAACTTAAGCGGAAGTCGCAGGGTGACCGGCAAGGCATGCCAACGCACCGCACTGATCCGAATATCTCGTGGATTCATCAGCACTCAATCCTGGAGCGCCTGTCCGGAAGTTTCCTTGCCGAGGAACGCGACGAACAAGCCGACCGCATAGACCAGGGTGATCGCGGCCGCGGCCTGCTGGTAGCCACCGAGGCTCTCCACGAGCTTTCCGCTCAACAAGACGAACGGCACCGCGACGAGACGTCCAGTGTTATAGCAGATACCCTGGCCCGTCGCGCGGACGCGGGTCGGGAAGAGTTCCGGCAGATAGAGCGGGAAGAAACCGAAGAAAGCCGTAGCGGCCATACCGAGCACGAAAACCTTAGCGGCCATCACGTAGGGGAAAATTCCGAAGAGCATGTCGCCAGACCAATCCGCCGGGGTGCGGTAGATCCAGAGCGTGGCGGCCAAGGCGAACACGCACAGTATCTGATAGCCTCGCCGACGCGGCTGACCAGCCAGGAGCAGAGGCGCGATGAAGGTGCTCGTGCAGGCGCCGACGGACACGATGACCATCGCAAGGGCCTTGGCGCGCGGGTTATCCGGACCGGCCAGTTCGCTCACCCACAAAGGAATCCACTGCACCGCACCCCAGGTTCCGACGAAGACGACGGAGACCATGAGGATACCCGCGATGGTTCCTCCGCGCAGCTCGCCGCCGAACACCTCTCCAATCTTGGAGCGGACGGGGGCCATCGAAGCGGCCTCTTTGGCCGCGGAGCGTTCCCATTTCTCAGACTCGGGGACGAAAAGACGAATCAGCAAGGTCAAGATAGCCGGCGAAGCGCCGATCAAGAAGTGGATCCGCCACGACTCGCCGTCCGCCGGATAAGCCAGCGCCATGCAACCGACGAGGACCATGCCGGCATTGGCAGCCATACCGATGGCACCGGCCATCTTGGAGCGATGCCGTTCCGGCCACGCTTCCATGACCAGCGCCACGCCGAGAGCCCATTCGCCACCCATGCCGAGTGCCGCCATGAAACGGGCGGCCGCGAGGTGTGTCGGGTCGGTCGCAAAATAGCAGACTCCGCTGAAGACGGAATAGAAGAGGATACTCCAAGCCATCGCCTTCACGCGGCCGATGCGATCACCCAGCCAGCCGAAAGCCGCGCCCCCGAGGGCGGCGCCGACAAGAAAAGCAGCGGTGATAATACCCATCCAGCCGCCGACCCAGCCATTGATCGCCTTGGTTCCAAGCGTCGCGATATCGGCAGGCACCATGCTCTTGAGGGCCGGTCCGGCGAGCGTCGGGAAGAGCGCCTGCTCGTAACCATCCATCATCCAGCCAAGGAAGCCGGCGAGCAGCGTCATCTGCATGCCCTTGGTGATCGCATCGCGGGTATCTTTGGCGTCGTGCATGGGGAGAACACCATCAGAAGGACTTAGCCCCAGCCTTCAAGGGGCGAATTCTGTCTGAACGCCGGGGGTACAACTAATGTTTTCAAGCGGTCAATTACCTGCTAAGCCTTTCGCCCCATGATGCCGTTGATCGACCGCCCCGAGGACCTGCTCCCGACGACCCCTTGGGCCGCGACGAAATGGGCCTGGACGGCCGAGGAAGCCCTCGTCGACCACCGCACCAAGGCCCGCCTGTGCTCGGCGGTGCTCCTGCCCTTCCAAGACGGCCAGCCGGACTGGAAGAGCTTCGCGTCCGAGATCCGCTGGCAAAAGGCCGCCGCGGATCATTACGGCGTCGAACTCGTGCCGGTACTCAACGCCGACACGGGTTACATCTTCGACCTAGATGACAAGATGTACGCCGAAGTGCTCCGTCAATTCCGTCTGGCCTTCCCGGACATGCGCTTCATCGCCGGCATCACCGCCCGCGGCGCGCAGGACGACACGACCTTCAAGGCTGAGCGCTACCGTGCGCTCCTGGATATCGTGCAGGCGCACGACAACTGCGAGGTGATGATCATGACGTCGAAGTGGCTGAACTCGCTCGACCCCGAGCGACGCCGCGACGGCTACTACCAGATCGCCGAATGGCTCATCCGCCCTGGCATCGTCCACGCGCTCGAACCTTCCTTCGTCTCGTGGGCTACGCCTTATGAACCTTGGCTACTCCACCAGCTAGCGGTCCACCCGAAGTTCGTGGGCGGCAAGGTGAGCACGCTCGATGAACCCCACTTCCTCTACTGGGCCGCGATGTGCAAGGACCTGAAGCTCGATTTTGCCCCGCACAGCGGCGATGACTACGGTATCGCCACCGCGATCAAGACCGGTCTACCCCTGCTCATCGGCGCCGCCAGCAGCGCGGCCCCGCAGATCTGCGCGGCGAAGGATATGTGGCTCGACGACGGTGCCCCGGGTAAGAAATTCCCCACGGGCACGGGGCGCTTCGACACGCGCGTCTATAAGCTCTTCGAAGCCTTCCAGTCGCTCGAAGACCAGGTCTTCCGGCTCGACGCCAAGGGCAGCGCTGCCGCCTACAAGCACAGTACCGCCCACCTGCTCCATCAGCTCGGCGTGATTACCTCGCCTGAACCACACCCGGCCTGCAAGGACGTCCGGGGGGCCGACGAAGCCGCCCGCATGACCGAAGCGATGGTACGCACCCGCCGCATCTCCGATCGCCTCAACATCCCTCGCTAAAACGCCTAATGACCACCCCCTTCAAACTCACCCGCGTCGCCTCGCTCAAGACCGTCGCTGATTTTCGCGCCCATTGCGCCAGCGTCGGCGTCGACCTTTCCTTAGAGGACACCATCGAAGCCGGCGGAGGCAATCCCCTCTCTCAGCCGATTGCCCGCACGAAAGTCAACGGGAAGACCATCGGTAACCGTATCGCCATCCACCCGATGGAAGGCTGGGACGGCACCACGACCGGCGGCATCTCCGAAGAGATGAAGCGACGCTGGCAACGCTTCGGCGCGAGCGGTGCCAAGCTAATTTGCGGCGCCGAAGCCATGGCCGTACGCGCCGACGGCCGTGCGAACATGAACCAGCTCATCATCAACGAGGAGAACCAGGCCGGCATCACCGAACTCGTCGGCATCCTCAAGGCCGAGCACCTTGCCCGCTGGGGTTCGGTCGATGACCTCGTCATCGGCTTCCAGCTCACCCACTCCGGCCGCTTCTGCCGTCCGCATGACAAGAAGCGCTGGGAATCCCGCGTGGCCTACCGCCACCCGATTCTCGACAAGAAGTTCAACGTGACCTCGGACGACCAAGTGCTGACCGACGCCGACATTGAAGAGCTGATCCGCTGCTACGTGCAGGCCGCCCGCGTGGCCCGTGACTGCGGCGCAGACTTCGTCGACATCAAGCACTGCCACGGCTACCTCCTGCACGAATTCCTCAGCGCCCACACGCGTCCGGGAAAGTTCGGCGGCTCGTTCGAGAATCGTACCCGCATCTTACGCGACATCATCGCTGGCATCCGGGCCGACGGTAACGCCATCGACATCGGGGTACGTCTGAGCCTGTTCGACATGGTTCCGTTCCGACCAGACCCAGCGCTAAGCATACCGGGCAAACTCGGCCCCGGCATACCCGAAGAGCATGCCCACCTCCTGCCTTACCATTACGCCTTTGGGGTGAATGCACAGAAGCCCACCGAGATCGACCTGACCGAGACCTTCGCTTTCGTGAAGCTCCTCGGCGAACTTGGCGTCAAGATTCTCAACACCACCGCCGGCTCGCCCTACTATAACCCGCACCTCCAACGTCCGGCGGCCTATCCACCCAGCGACGGCTATCAGCCGGCGCATGACCCGCTCATCGACGTCGCGCGTCAGGTGCGCGTCGTCCGCGAGGTCCGCGCACAGGCCCCCGCCGGAATGATCATCGTCAGCTCAGGCCTCAGCTACGTCCAGGAATACCTACCCCACATCGCCCAGCACATCCTGCGCACCGGAGGCAGCGATGCGATTGGCGTCGGTCGCGCGGTGCTCAGCTATCCGGCTATGCTCGCCGATGCCGCGAAGAACGGCGTAATGGAAACCAAGTTCATCTGCCGTACCTTTAGCGACTGCACGACCGCACCACGCAACGGCCTCATCTCCGGCTGCTACCCGCTCGATAAGTTTTACACCGCCAAGCCCGAGTTCCAGCAGCTCAAGGACATCAAGAAGAGCGTCGGCGCCTAAAGGCGCTCAGGGCTTCTCGAAGATCATCAGGTGCTGCCACGGCAGGTCTGGCTTATTGATCACGAACCGGAAGCCCGCGGCTTCAAATTCTTTGCGGGCCTGCGCCTCGGTCATCTTGTGGTGCGGCTTGATCGGTACGTTATCGTCCTCCGCGCGATACTCCAAGAGGTAGATGCGTCCTTTCGACTTCAGAGCCGAACGGAGCGAGGCCAGCATCTCCACCGGATGGTCGAATTCATGGTAAGCATCGACCATCAGCGCGGCATCAATCGAAGCCGGGGGCAACTTGACGTCATCAATTGCGCCAAGGTGGGGTTGAACGTTCGTCACCCCGAGCTTGGCGGATTCCGCCTTCAGGAAATCAAGCATCTCCGGCTGGATATCCACCGCGACGACCTTGCCCCGGGGTAGTTTACGGGCGATGCGGAAGGAGTAGTAGCCTGAGCCGGCACCGATATCAGCCAGGACAGCGTCGGGCGCCAATTCCAGCAAGGCGATGGCCTTGGAAGGAGCCTCCTCCTTCTCGCGATCGGTACGCTCGAGCCAACCGATACCAGGATGGCCCATCACCTTCGAAATCTCGCGCCCCATCCAGACCTTGCCGATACCGTCCGGCGAAGCCGCGCGGGCTTCATATTTCGCGGGAGCCGCGACGGGCGCGGCAGAGACTGGCCGCGACCAGAAAAAGAGGCCGATGGCTCCACCTAGGAGCAGTACGGAGGAGAGCACAGGGTAACGCTTCAGCATAGGGATAGACTGCGGTGTGACCGGACGTTCGCAAGCGCGACCGCGCGGTGCGTTACTTCTTTACCGGCTCGTTGCAATGATCGCAGACCTTGTTGACCTTGGCGGCCTTAACACAGCAAGGGTGATTGCATTTGTCGCCCCGCTTCGTCGCCTTATCGCAGCAGCTACCTTCCTGGTATTTCGGTGCGGCCTTCGCGGGCGCCGCGGCTGGTTTGTCGGCGGAGAAGAGGCAGACCGAGGAGAACAGGAGGAACGGAAGGTATCGCATGCCTTCGCATCGTACGAAGCGGCGGACGACGACAAGCGGAAACAGAAAGGGCCGGACGAATGTCCGGCCCTTTAGGCGATCGGGATGAGGCGATTACTTCTTGAACGAACGCTTGGAGTCGTCGCACTTCTTCTCCGGGGCCTTGGGCGTCACCTTCTTCTTGTCGTCGCTCTTCTTCTTGTCATCGCACTTCTTGTCAGGGTTCTTAGAAACCGGAGGCTTCGGAGGAAGCGTGGGCGGCACGCCACCACCGCCGCCAGCGACGGCACCGAAAAGTGAAACCGAGGCGAAAAGGAGAGTGGCAACCAGGAGCGAGTGTTTCATGACCCGACCACACTAAGCCCACGCCAAAGGCCTGAAAACACTTATTTTATATCAATTATCTAAGGTCAGCTTGTCACCTTCCCGGCAATTGGCCTGGCTGGAGGCCAAAGGTGACACTTGCCTGACTCAAATAATGAGTAATAGTACTCATACCACTAATCTAGTGGTACGGCATGAAACACAGCAAGCGTAGCCCCGGTTTCAGTCTCATACTGTCCCTGACGTTGATGGCGGGAATCTTCATGCTGTTGGTCACAGTTTCCGCCTTCATTACGGTCGAATCTCGAGCCGTCATGAACCAGCAACTCGCGACGCGCGCCAAGTTGAACGCTATAGTGTCCATGCGCCTCGCCCTCGCGCACCTCCAGCAGGAGGCCGGACCGGACCTCCGCTCCACCGCTCGGGCGGACATCACCCAGCCCGACGCCACCGCTACCACCGTCCTCAATCCGATGTGGACGGGCATCTGGCGCACTGACTTCCCCGACCTACCTCCCGCCTGGCTCGTCTCTGGACGCGCCGATCAACCCGCTGGCACCCAGTCGACTTCGCTCTACTCGACCAGCCTCACCCCAGATTATCACGTCGGCTATTGGGCACCGTGGCAGTCCGGCTACAATCCCGATGCCGCGTCGATAGTTAACCTCGTCGGCACCGGCAGCGCCGCAGCGGCGGAAGGCAGCCGCCCCAGCGGACTCGTCGCCCTCCCCAAGGTAGCACTCCCGGACGATCGCATCAAAGGCACCTACGCCTATTGGGTCGGCGATGAAGGCATCAAGGCCCGCATCAACCTGCGGGATATCCGTCCGCAGACCGACACCCACTCCTCTGACCAGATGATTTCGCTGCGTAGCCCGCTCACACCCGGCTACGAGCTCGTCAAAGGGCTCGAAGCGCTCACCGCCCCCAAGGAACTCGTCTCGCTCGATTCCGCGCGCCAGCTGCCGCTCCTTTCCGGCTTCGCCAAAGTCAGCGACGACAGCACGACGCCCAACGTCCGCCGCCTTTTCCATGACGTCACCGCCACCTCCGCCGGAGTGCTCGCCGACTCGCTCAACGGAGGCCTCAAGCGCGATCTCTCCGTCGCCTTCGAACTCAGCGACGCGCAGTTCGCCGGCACCGAGTTCGGTCAAGGCGTCACCGGCGCCGCCGCCACCACGACCGAGAAAGGCGTGGAAGCCACCGCGATGCCGGTGCTGGCGCAGGGCGCCAAGACCATCGTGGCCGCGCCCGTCTTCAGCCGCACCGTCAGCGACGGCCAAGTCCGTGGCCCCGCCTGGTGGGCCCTGCGCGACTACCATCGCCTCTACAAGCAGCTCGGCTGGAGCACGAGCGCCACGTCCAGCGCCCGGTCCACCGGCACCCCTACCCTGCGCGCGCGCACGCTCTGGCCCAACGTCGCCGCTGGCCACCCCTCTGGTCCGCCGGCCAGCAGCGGCCTGCCTAACAACAGCTTGCGCAACCGGCTCTACGGCTATTCGGACGTCTACGACGGCGACCTGCCGGCCACGAGCAGCAATAATCCAAACGCGAACGATTTCCGCAACGGCAGCAAGAGCAACATCGTGACGCGCCCCCTGAACGTCGCCGCCACGCCTTACCTGCAGCGCGTCACCCTCGCCTTCACGGTGAACAAGATGAAGTACTGGGATTGGACGGAGATCCGCCGCGGAAAACTGGTCTACTGGAGCTGGGACGAGTGGATCGACATCCGGCTCAACATCCAGCCCATCGTGGTCATCCACAACCCCTTCAATGTCCGCATGACCTGGACTCCCGGCACCGCCAGCGGCGGCGCCAAGAAGACACCCTATGCCGCCGCTATCGGCTTCTCCGACATGGCCGACTGGAAGTTCCGCTTTAAGCAATACAAGACCGGCACGCTGGACAACCCCTACGTCTACGAGACCAAGATTACCGACTTCTTCACGCGTCAGTCGACGGACAGCGACAACGACGACACCTTCCGCTTCTACCTGACCAAGGACGCCGCCGCGAGCATCACGCTCGAGCCCGGTGAGCTCCGGGTCTTCTCCTGCGAGCCGCAGATCGGCGAATGGACGAAGTCGATCGTCCTCGACAACACCTACAACATCCAAGGCGGCTACCGCGACAACGTCTGGGACTGGAATTTCGGCAAGGCCGCCACGCTCACCTTCAATATCAACAACCCGATCGGACTCGAAATCATCCCCGGGGGCAGCCTTCGCGTCCGCCATGCACTGAGTTGCTGGCCCGGCGACCAACTCGAGCTCAACGAATCCGCGACCGGTAACCCTATGGCGGACAAGACCGACTTCCTCGCCAAGTCCAGTGAGAACACCGAGATCGTCTTCAACGATATCGCGCAGGCGAAATACCCCAGCCCTGGAGAGAAATTCTACATGAGCTGGTATGACGTGGAAGACAAGTTCCAGCGACCAGTCCCCGATATCGAGGAGTGGGACGGCCGCGAACCCTACCCGACACCGTCCTCGCCGCCCAAGCCCGCGGACATCGTCACGGTCATCGATGTCACGGCGAAGACGTCCGACCACGCGGCCGCGCCTTTCTCCACCTTTACCCATTCCAATCCGCTGGCCGCCGTCCAGCGACCCAGCGCCTCCGGCCGAATCGGCACAGCCGGCGCCCGCGGAGCCTCCCCCAGCTACCAACTGACCGTCCGGGCCGTCGATGACTGGATGAACGTGATTAATAACACCGGAGGGGGCAAACTCGCTTTCGGGGGCGACTCGCTTGAGAAAACCACCGGGGGCACCCGGGTCATCCTCGCCGAAATCCCCCTCGTCCAGCCGGTCTCCCTCGCCCAGTACGCCCACGCCAACTTCGGGGTCCGCGACCAGCAGCCGCTGCTCAGTATCGGCAATAGCTTCGCCTCGCCCTTGATCGACGCCAAGAAAGCGCTGCAGGATAACGGCACTAGCTGGACCGAGTTCGACCAGAGTTACTTGCTAAACGCCTCCCTCTGGGATGGCTACTTCCTCTCGAGCATCGCCCCCTGGATGAAAGCCGGCAAGGATGGCGCGATCACGCCCGCGGCGCCGACCCCGACCGACCCCGCGACCCTCGCGACCAAGACGACCGTGCCGCCGATCGATCCTAACGAAAAGAAATCCATGACGCAGGTCATCAGCGATTTCGTCAACAACGGCATGCCGCTGGACAACCCGCGCTTCTCCTTGGAAAGCGGCCGCGACGCTGGAGCCACCGCGGCCGCCCTCGCCGACTACCGACGTTCCGCGGCCGTGCTTTTGAATCAGGGGGCGTTCAACGTCAACTCCACCTCCGTCACCGCCTGGACCGCGTTCCTCGGCTCCGCCAAGAACCTGGCCATCGGCGACAAGACGGCGGCCTCGCCTAAGGCCGACAACAACGCCCGCTTTCCACGCGTACAGTCGAAGGACGCCGCCGCGATCGCCACAGGCAACACGAACGACCCGAGCAACTGGGCCGGCTTCGCCAACCTCAGCGACGTGCAGATCGCCAACCTTGCCAACGCCATCGTCGCCGAGAACAAAGCTCGCTTCGCCATCCAAGCGCGCACGGAACGCGACCTCGCCAAGAGCCCTGGAATCCGACTCTTCGCCGGACAGACCAAGGCCACCACTCCTTACCTCGGACTGTCCGAATTCATCAACCGATTCCTCACGCCCGAGACATGGGCCAGCCGCTGCGGCGCCCTGCAGGCGGCGATCTTCCGCGCAGACCAGACTGGTGCCGGCTTGAGCGACCGCCTATTCGCCAATGCCACCGAACGTATCCTGACGCAGGGCTCACTGACGACGGCGACCGCTGGCTGGTTCCCCCACCCGGAGAACATCGAGACCTCAGCCCAGACCGGCACCAGCCGTGCGCACACCGCCTTGGGTGCCCCGGGCAATCTCCTCCAGTCGGATCTTCTGCAAAGCCTCGGGTCGGCGCTCGCCACCCGCTCCGACACCTTCACCCTGCGTTGTTACGGCGAAGCCGGCCTCGACAACGGCGAGATCGGGTCCGCCTGGATGGAAGTCGTCGTCCAGCGCATCCCGGAGTTCGTCGACCCGACCAATGTCGCCGAAACCGGCAACAGCGCCCCGAAGCCGCTGAAAATCGCCCCCTCCGCGGCGACCGACCCGACCTTGAGCACCGCGCTCACCCCCGTGAACAATGTGCTCGGCCGCCGGTTCAAGATCGTCTCCATGCGCTGGCTTAAAGCCGATGAGATCTAACTTCGCCCCCACCCTGCTCGCCGCCTTGCTCCTCGCCACCGTCGCCGGACGTGCGGCGGACGTCCCGATGGTCGAAGCCTACCTTAAATTCGTGTCGGGCAATCGTCCGATGGCCGGCGTGGGCATCATGCAGGACAAGAAACCCAAGGCGCTCGTGATTGCCACGGACATGCTGACCGAAGCCGTCTATTATCGCGGACCGGCCCGACTCGAACTCGTCGAACTGGTCACCACCGACCCAACGCCCGACGCACCGTCTAACTCCTTAGAAAAGGATGAAGTCACCAAGCGTCCCAGCCGCGGCGTCAAAGCGACCGCGGCGAACCATGTCATGACGCCTGCCGGCAAGCCGCCAATCGCCTGGATCGACCTCCCGACCAAACAAGGCCAGCTTCATCTCATCCTGATTGTCAACCCCGGCAAGGACAACGGCATCACCGCCATCCAAGACCCGCCGGGCGCCTTCCCTCCTGGAAGCAATCGTTACTTTAATTTCTGCCCGTTCCCGGTGACCATCAGATTGCCCTCAGGCGATCATATCATGGCCCCCGGCACCACCAAGGTCGCCCGACCAGGCAGCAAGGACGGAAACTACTATGACTTGGAAATCCTCAGTCGTATCAACGAGCAGGACGTCGGCTCCTACTCCGGAAGACTGTACCATCTCGAGACGGTCCGGAAACTCTACATGATTTCAGCCGGAACGGGCAACGTCGGACGCATCGCCGTCAAGGTGATCGTGGATCGCCCACCTTCGGCCCGCGCCCAGACTCAGAAGCCGCCTGCCACTAAGGGCGCAAAATAGGCCGCTCCGGGTCACATAAACACATCCGGTCGGTTCGGGCTTATTATTCTTATAAACCGAGGCGTCCGGTCTTGAGGGAGGCTGGACCGCACGCAAAATGCCGGGTGTGCCCCCCGATTCCGTGACGCCGCCCCGCCGCCGTCGCCCCGGCTTCAGCCTCGTGCTGTCGCTCGTGGTGATGTCGGTCGTGCTGCTCACGGTCATCACGGTGGCCTCGTTCGTGACCATCGAGTCGCGCCTCTCCGCGCAGCACCAGAACTTCCAGCGGGCGAAACTCAACGCGGCCGTCTCACTCCGCCTCGCCCTCGCACACTTACAGCAGGAAGCCGGCCCCGACCGGCGCATGACCGCCCGAGCGGACATCTTGGCCAACACCACGCAGCCGGGCTGGACCTGGAACACGATTCGTAATCCGCTCTGGACTGGCGTCTGGCGCAGCGACAAGCAGCTCCAACCGCCTTCTTGGCTCGTCAGTGGACGACACGACCAGCTACCCGGCACGCAATCGGCGAACCTCTTCGGCCAAGCGGACTTCTATATCGACCAATGGGTCCCATGGCAGAACGACTTCACCATCCCGGCCAACCTGCTCGTGCCTTTAGTAGGAAGCACCTGCGCGAGCGCCGCCGAACTCGCCACGGCCACCAACCCAGGTAAACCCGACGGCCGCATCGCCCTGCCCCGCATCGCCCTGCCCGATGCCGATGCGCATGGCTCCTACTGCTACTGGATCGGCGACGAAGGGGTCAAAGCTCGCATCAATCTGACCGACCCGCGACTGACTCCGGCCATCGGCACCACTACGCCGCAGCTGCAGCAGGAAGCCTTACGCGGTACCGCCCGCTCGGGGACCGGCATCCTGGCCGGACTTGAGAACATGCCCCTCAGCGGCATCGACCCGCGCCTCACCCAGATGCGGGAACTGCCCTTCCTGACGAACACCGGACTCGGACTCGCGGAAACCTCCCCGCCGACGCGCGCCAAGCGCCTGTTCACGGAAGCGAGCCTCTGGTCCCGCGGCGTGAACTGCGACTCCCTGTGGGGCGGCCTCAAAGTCGACCTCTCGTTGGCGTTCGAGAAGACGGACGCCGAGTGGAAGTTGTCTGAGTTTGGCGAAGGCTCCGCCCCTAAGGATTCTGCCGGCGCCCAGCTCTCCGGCGTCACCTACACCTTCCATCCGAACGGAACCAGTATGCGCAGCGCGTTCGCCGACGCCAAGGTCACCGTCAGGCACGACGGCGCTACCCGCAACATTGCCCCGCTCTATTCCTTCTCGAACAGCGGCACGACGCGCGGTCCGACCTGGGAATCTCTACGTAGCTACCACCGACTGTACAAAGAACTCAATTGGTTCAATCCGGTGGCGCCTGAACTGAACGCCCGCGCGCATTTCCCCAACGCGGTCGCTCTCGCCGCCTCGGCCTACGGAGATCGCACCCATTACGGGCGTTTCTATAACCGTGCCGACGCGACCGGCGATTTCCTCAACGCCACCACCATCAACGGCCTTCCCCCACCCAAGCCGACCAAGGTGGCGGTCTCCCCCTACGTCTGCCGACAGATGCTCGTCTGGGGCCTCCAGGAAGGCGGCGGCCTCCTCCGCCTGACCGTTTCGCCAGTGATTGTGCTGCATAATCCTTACAACGTCGGCCTGCGGCTCGCCCGCGATAGCTCCTCGGGGGAGAATTCAGCGTTACGCCTTTCATTCCGGAACTGGGACACGCTCCAACTGAAGTTCCAGAAGAACACCGACATCTGGACACGGAGCATCGGCGAACTTGCCGCCGCTGCTGACACCTCAGTCAACTCGGTCGAAAGCTTCCGGGCTTACCTCGGTGTCGACACCGTGCTGCAACCCGGCGATCTAAGGGTCTTTTCCTACGCCGCTGAAGGCCCTCCGCCGGGATTCCCGAGCACGCGTCGTTTCATGCGTCACCCGGTCACGGCGAGCGTGCCAGTCGTCCCCCTGACTGTTGAAAAGGGACTGGATACGCGCGGAGGTTTCTGGATGAACTGCACCGACGCGACCGGCAGCCCACTGACCGTGATGAATGGAATCGGCGGAGAGGCCATCACCGTGAGCCTCCAGAACAGCGGCGTCTTCGAGGCACGCGTGCTCCTGACCTCTTGGCCGGGTGACCGCCTCACGAACCAAAACAACACCTCTCTTAACTCAGCCTACAACACCTGTAGCGAACTGAATACCCTCATGGCCACGGATCTCAGCCGTAGCGGTGCGGCGATGTCCCTGACCGTAGGCGGTACCGGACTTACCGTGCCCGTGCCTGACGCGTTCTCCGAGCCCAAAATCCTCGGTATCCACGATTACGGCCTCCGCTGGCCCAAGGACACGCTACCCTTCCCGGTATTCTCGCACTCAAACCCGATGGCGGCCGTAACCCGCGGCGACGCCAACGGCATGTCCAGTTTCAAAACGCATGCTACGTTACCTATGCTAGACGGCTACGCCTTCACCTCACCGAGCTACAAAATGGTGCTCCGCCCGGCCAACAACTGGAACGACGTCATTGAGACGCCGGCCAGCGACGGCGCCCGCGCCTTCGGCGGCCTGAGCGCGACCTCCGGACCCGGCGGCGTGACCTCGGCGGTTTATACGAGTGTTCCGCTCTCGGCGCCCCTATCCCTCGCTCAGTACACGCATGCGAATTTTGGCATTCGCGACCAGGAGCCTCTTTTCCAGATCGGCAACAGCTTCGCCTCACTGGGCACCAATATCGCCAGCATATCCAGCACTAACGGGCTCTGCGGTGCCGCCAGCCATGATCACTCATGGATGGCCAACGCGGCGCTCTACGACCGTTTCTTCCTCTCGGGGGCCGCCCCGATGATCAGCCGAGCGATAGTCGTCACGGAGTCCAAGACCTTAAGCACCGTGCTCGATGAATTCGGCTCCGGCGCCGGCCGGCTCGCCAATCCACGTACCCGGCTCTTTCCGACGCGCGATCCGGTCACCGTCCGGGCCATGCTCGGCGACCATCGTCGCATCGCCGGGACGATCCTGACTGACGGCACTTTCAACGTGAACAGCACTTCGGTGGACGCCTGGGCGGCACTCCTGGCCACTGCTAAGCGTAACGTCATGGGTGCGGCCACCGAGCTGCTGCCTGGCGCCGATAAGAACGCCCGCTTCCCCCGGGCCGTCCGCGCTGACGCCGCTGATTATAATTATAGGACCGCCTTCAACGACAAGAAGGCGTGGACCGGACTGGCGACCTTGGACGACGCCCAGATCAAGCTACTGGCGAAGTCGATCGTCGAGGAGACCCGCATGCGTATCCGCTATAACCACCGCTACCAATACGGCCTACGCGCTTCACCCTATCTTGACGTCCATTACGTCATCAAGAACCGCGGCGTCGAGGTCCCCCTTCCTTACGTAAGCCTAGCCCAGTTCGTCAATCGCTTCAACTGCGGTGCCTACCCCAACCAGGTCGCTTGGCAGGGCTGCCTCCAGAACGCCATCCTGCGAGCCGACGTCGATGGTGCTAATCTCTCCAACCGTAGTTCGCCCCTGACAGCGGCGCCCGCCTACGATGCGTCGAAGCTCACAGTGAGCGCCGCAAATTCGGGCCCTGGCCTTATCCCATATACCTATCGGGCAGCCAATGTCGTCGCGACCGACCCCCGGACGAACAGTAGCAAGGGCCATTCGCTCCGGGCGGCACCAACTTCGCTGATGCAATCCGATATCCTCGAAGCCGTCGGCTCATCCCTGAGTACGCGCTCCGATACCTTCGTCATCCGCTGCTACGGTGACGCCACGGACCCGCTCGATCCGTCCCGTACCTTGGCCGGTTGCTGGATCGAAGCCGTCGTGCAGCGTATCCCGGAATTCTGCGACCCCAGCCAGACCCCCGAGACCGAGGTAGCCAAACTGACTGATGGTCAGCAGCACAACCCCCTGCTCAATCAGATCAATCGCACGCTGGGCCGGCGCTTCGTGATTCTCTCCACTCGTACGCTCACGCAAAAGGACCTATGATTGCCCGCACCGCCCTCCTGCTGCCCCTCCTCGCGGCGTCTCTTTTCGCCCAGACTACCGACAAGCCCGGGCTCAGCATCCGCTTCCGGGCCCTTGCTTTCGACGACTCAATCCCGGGTGCCAGCTACCTTGAGGGCGACACGTTGCGACGACTCGATATCCCGAACAACGCCTTCACCGCGGAGATCATCTACAAAGGCGCCAAGACCCTGCGCTTCATCACAATCAATGAAGAGACCCTGAATCCACAGCCCCTCTCGCCAGAGATGACGGCGGCGACCCAACGGCTCAGGCGGGCTCAGGCGGTGACCTTACAGGCCTCCGATGAACTCGCCCAAATCAGCCAATTACTGGACAGGCTCAACCTGCAGACCACCGAGAGCGCCCGGAAACCGTCCGCCGGGGACGAGGCCCAGATCGACGCCCTCAACGAAAGACTTAAAGGTCTTTTAGGTATCCTTGCCTCGGCATCGAAGGAGATCGAAGAAGCCAATCTCCAGATTCTTAGGCTTGAGTCCTCGCCCCAAGAGCCGCCGAAGGATGCACCGAAAAAGAGCGGTAAATCACCCAAGGCTACCTCCACACCCACGGCTGAATACACCTTCCCGAAGGATGGAAACTATCTGTTACTCTTTTCTTCCGGCGGCAACGGACATCAGATTCTGGCCATGGACGACGCCGAGGGCACCTTCCCATTCGGCTCGTTTCAATTCGTCAACCTCACCGGTAAGGACATCGAGCTACGCTACCCTGAACGCACGGTCACGCTGCGGGTGAACGCGCGTACCGTCGTGAAGAATCCCGCAGCGGACCATCAATATACCGTGGCGGAAATCTTCACGAAGGGCGACGACGGCTACGTACTCGGTCATGGCTATCGTTCGCTACAGCAACCTAACGTGCGTTCGCTCGTCTTCCTGCTGCCGATTCCCGATGAACCGTACGCGATTCGCAGCAAGACTATCGAGGACCGACGTCCGGCGGCAGCCGCCGCGACGAAGTGATTAGGAAGTGTAGCGCCAATCGAGGATCTCGGCCTGCGGGATGCGGCGCCCCTGCCAGCGGTTCCACTGCAGCTTGACGGCCATCTCAATCGCCTTACCGGGTTCCGGCATGCGGTCGGCCATGCGCCACGCGACGAAGTTAAGGCGACGCCCTCCGCTGAGCGGATGCTGATGGCGGAAATTTCCATCGCCAAACGGCGTGGGCGGGCGGTCGAAGACGAAACCTTTGAAGCCGAAGACTGGCTCACCATTCCCCTCGCCGAACGGCTGCAGGAGATCGAGATCGTCGAGCAGTTGGTCGGTAACTTCGGAAGGCTTGATCCAATGGGCGATGTCGATGTCTCGGCCATCGGCCTGGACGACGCCGGCGAGGCGCTGGGCCTCGACGGCGGCAGCGAAGCGCGCCCGGAAGGCTTCAACGTCGCTAACATTAAGCGAAACGCCCACGGCCATCGGGTGGCCACCGTAGGTCTTAAGCAGATCGGCGCAGGCACCGAGCGCTTCGACGAGATTGGTACCGGGCACGCTACGGCCGGAGCCCTTAGCACTCTCCCCTTCCTTGCCGAGGACGATGACCGGGCGATCGAGCGCGCGGCAAATCTTGCCAGCGGCGATACCGACGACTCCCGGATGCCAATCGCCGTGGAGGACGTAGCCTGCGAGGTCGCCCATCGCCTTGGCTTGGGCCATGGCTTCTTCGGTGACCTTCTTGTCAATCTCCTGGCGTTCGCGATTGATCGAATCGAGCTCCGCGGCGTCGCGCAGGCAGTCGTCTGGATCGTCGGAGAGCAGCAGGCGGAGCGGCAGCGAGGCATCGGCGAGACGTCCGCTGGCGTTAATCCGCGGTCCGATACGATAAGAGACGTCGACCGAAGTCAGCATTCCGCCCGGCTCCATGCCGCTGACAGCGATGAGGGCGCGGACGCCTTGACGACGGGCTTCGCCGAGGGCCTTAAGGCCATGAGCGGCGAGAATGCGATTCTCCGAACGAAGCGGGACGAGGTCCGCAATCGTGCCGAGGGCGGCGAGATCGAGGTAGTCCTTCACCGCGATGGTCGTACCGCGTTCGTCGCCGGCTAGGCGGAGCACCTTCAGCACGCCATGGACGAGCTTGAAGACCAGTCCGGCGGTGCAAAGCGTCTGCCAGGGGGAGTCCGCGGCGTCATTGACGCGCGGATTGACCAAGGTGCAGGTCACGCGGGATTCCTTGGCCACGTGGTGGTCTACCACGATGACGTCGACCCCTTCGGCGCGCAGTCGATCGACTTCCGGCTTAGAGTTCGTGCCACAATCGAGGGCGACGAAGAGTTGCGGCTTAGCTTCGGCCAGCACGCGCTCTAGCGCCGCCATGGAAAGACCGTAACCTTCCTCCAGACGACGCGGGACGAAATATTCTGGGTGGGCGCCAAGACGGCGCATGAAGTGAACGAGCATGGCCGTGCTTGAGACGCCATCGACGTCGTAGTCACCCAGGATAGCGATACGCTCACCCTTGGCGGCGGCGAGGACGAGACGTTCGGCAGCTTCGCGCAGGCCGCCGACTGCGAACGGGTCGGAGACATGGGCGAGCTGGGGGCGGAGATGACGCTCCGCCTCGGCCTCGTCCGTAAAGGAACGGGAGAGAACAGTGGCCAGGGGTTCGGAAACCCCCAGCGCAGCCGCAATTCGTCGGGCAAGCCCGGCGTCCGCGGCCCGGTGAGACCAGGCGGCCATGTGCGGGGTAACCCTTAGGCGTCCTTTTCGGAGCCAGCCTCCCAGGAGTAGGTGCGCGGTAGTTCCGCAGCATCGACGCCCTTACGTTCACCCTTATGCCACCAATAGAACACGGGGCTGGCGATGAAGATGGAGGAGAAGGTTCCGGTGAGTACGCCGTAGATGAAGATCTCGCCGTACAGGCGGACGTCGCCGGCGCCGAAGGCCCAGAGGGCGACGGCGCAGAGGAAGACCGTCGCGGAGGTCAGGATCGTACGGGAAAGCGTGCGGTTGATAGCGAAGTGGATGATGTCGCGGAGCGAACGTCCTGGATTTGACTGTAGTTCTTCACGAATACGGTCGAAGACGACGATCGTGTCATTAATCGAGTAGCCGATAATAAGCAGGATCGCTGCGATGAGGGTCGCGTTGAACTGGCCCCCGAAGAAGACGAACAGCGCGATCGTCATCAGCACGTCGTGCAGGGTGGCCACCATCGCCGCCACGCCGAAGCCGGCTTCGAAGCGAAGGGAGACGTAGATGCCGATACCCAGTAGGGCTAGGACGACGGACCAGATGGCATGGGAACGTAGCTCGCTGCTGACGGAACCGCCGATGGCTTCCTTGGAGAGCATGAGCTTATCGACGGAGGCAGTCCGATCCTTGAGGACCTCAGGGTTCTTGGCCTGGATGGCACCAACAATGGCCGCGACGTTAGCGAACTCGCCCTTGGACTTGTCCTTGGTGAGCTCGGTCTCGATACGGAGGGTCGGTTCACCGCCGCCCACCGGGGTCTGCACGGTGACGGTGGTGTCGGCCAGACCGATCGAGGTGGCCAGTGCGGCAATCTTACCGGTGTCAACCTTGGCGCCGGGGGCGATGGCCACGAGGGCGGATTCGCCACCGCGGAAATCCTTACCGAAGGCTTCCTTACCCTTGTAGGCGAGCTCGCCGAGACCGAGGGCGATGACGACCCAAGAGGCGATGAAGGCCAGGCGGGCGAAGTTGAGGAACGGGATATCGAGCGTCGGCTTGAAGACCGGGAGACCGAAGACGCGCGTCATCACGCCGCGGGAGATGGCCAGCTCCTGCAGACCACGGCAGGTCACGAGAGAAGTAAATACCGTGGTGAAGATACCGATGGTCAGCGTGATACCAAAGCCTCGGATGGGACCAGAGCCCATAAATACGAGGATGAGGGCGGTCAGCAACGTCGTCAGATTGGCGTCGATGATCGTCCAGGTGGCGCGGGCGTAACCCTCGCGCAGGGCGACGGATCGGTCCTTGCCTAAGGCGGCCTCTTCGCGGACGCGCTCAAAGATGAGGATGTTCGCATCGACAGCCATACCGAGCGTGAGCACGAGCGCGGCGACACCGGGCAACGTGATCGTGGCGCCGAAGTAGGCCAAGGCGCCGAGAATCATCACTAGGTTGAGAATCATGCCCAAGATGGCGATGAAGCCGCCCCAGACGTAGAACCCGACCATGAAGAAGATGACGAGGCCGACGGCGACGAGAGAGGCCACCACGGACTTGCCTTGGGCGTCCTTCGCGAGCGAGGGGCCGACGGAGGTCACGTCCTGGGTGATGAGCGGGAACTCGAGCGGATTGTTGAGCACGTTGGCGAGCTCAATGGCCTCTTCGCGGGAGAACGAACCTGTGATGGTCGCGCCGGTGCTACGGATGGCTTCGCGCACGGTCGGAGCAGACTGGAGCTTGCCGTCGAGGACGATGGCGAGCTGGCCAATAGAACGGGAGTTACCTTCAGCAATCTTGGCGGTGAGGTCACCGAACTTCTTGGAGCCCTCATCGGTGAACTTCATGTCCACGTAGAAGGAGATACCGTCGTCGGAGCGACCGGAGGCGGTCTTGATGATCTTGCCGGTGGCATCGGCAGCCTTGCGGACGTAGTAACGGTTGATGGTGATCTCGCCGGTGCGGCTATCGACATCGCGGAGCGTGAGGACCTCGTAGGTCGAAATCGCGGAAGCGGCTCCCAGCATCGGATCGACAGGCATCGGACGAAGAGAATGCTCGCGGTCGGTCTCGGACGGGCGCTCGGTGCGGTGCACCTGACGGAACTCGAGCTTCGCGGGCTTCTTCAAAGCGTCGATGACATCGGGGTTATTGGCGGCGTCTTCACCGGGGAGCTGGACCTCGAGCGAGAGGTCGCCTACGGGGCGGATTACCGGCTCGGCGACGCCGAACTGGTTGACGCGCTGCTCCATGACCTGAATGGCCTGATTGACCATATCAGCGGCGGAGACGTTGGACTTATCGCCGGCACCCTTCTCGCCGGACTCGGCACCAGTCGGGTCGACCTTCAGCGTGAAGGACACCCCACCCTGCAGGTCGAGACCGAGCTTGAGTCGTCCCTGCGAGGAAACCAGGAGCTGCTTGAGGACAATGCCGTTGCGCTTAGTCTGATCGGGCTCGCGCACAATCTGGTCTTCAGTGAAGAAGAACGGACGGAAGTCGACTGGAGCGGCGCGGCCGCGGCCTTCGCCGATGTCACGGAGAGCTTGGAAGTAGGAGACTGACTTCTTGTCGGCGGCGACGGCAGCGTCCTTGTAATGCTTAACGCGCTCGAGGGCTTCCGTGTGCAGCTTTTCAAATTCGGGCTTCTGCGCGATGACCTGCGCGGGCACGAACTGATCGAGAGGGATTGGAGTAATCGGGTGGAACTCGAACCAGGCGACAGCCAGGGCGACGAGCGAAACCGCGATCTTCCAGAACCAGGTCCTGGATGTCATTGTGTCAGGGTCGGATTAGGGGTGAACGACCTCAGGCCTGAACGATGGCGTCGGCGTCCTTGCCCATGATGGCGGACTTGTGGACGACCAGACGGCCGGAATCGAGCTCAAGGGTGATACGGTCTTCCTTGATGGAGACCACGCGGCCGTAGATACCACCGGCAGCCAAGACCTTATCGCCCACGGCGAGGTCGGACTGGAGCTTTTCGAGCTCCTTCTGGCGCTTGCGCTGGGGGGCGAAGAGCAGGAAGTACATGCCCACGAAAAGCAGGGCATACATAGCCAGGATGGTCCAGCCACCGCTTTGCTGGTCAGCACCTGCAGGGGCAGCGCCCTGAGCCTGTGCAAGACCTTGATTGATAACAGTTTGGATGATATTCATTGTTCTTATTGTTTGGAAAGTGGGGAAAGGGAACGACAGGAGATGCGATTTAAGGTCAAAAAAGCAAGCCCCGGCGCATCCCGATTGGCTTTGATTACCCCCTAGGAGCTGTCAGTGTGAATAACTCTCCATGAGCCAGCCCGCCCAGGAGCCTATCGAAGGCTCCGCCCCCGTCAAACCCCTCACCATGGCGGCCACCATCGCCGCGCTGGGGGTGGTCTTCGGCGACATCGGGACCAGCCCGCTCTACGCCTTCAAGGAATGTCTGCGGGTTAAGGACGGCGATTCTAACATCTTGGGCACTTCGCAAGTCGTCCCGATCCTGTCCCTGATCATTTGGTCTCTCATCTTCGTGGTGATGGTGAAATATGTGCTCCTGGTCATGGAAGCCAACGAGGACGGCGAAGGCGGCATCATGACCCTGGTCTCCCTCGCATCCGCCAAGGACAAGGAGAAGACCAAGCGGAAGCACCGAAGCTTCCTCGTCCTCCTCGGCGTCTTCGGGGCCGCCCTGCTCTATGGCGACGGCGTCATCACCCCGGCCATCTCGGTCGTATCCGCGCTGGAAGGCGTCAAGGAAGCCAACGAACGCCTGCATGGGCCCCTCTCCGCCGGCTTCCTCAAATACTTCATCCCGACCGCCGCAGTCCTGATTCTCGTCGGCATCTTCTGGCTCCAGAAAATCGGCACCGGCCGCGTCGGTATGTATTTCGGCCCCATCACCATGGTCTGGTTCATCGTGATCGGTGGGCTCGGCATCCTCTCACTGGTGCTCAACCATGAGGTCTTAGGGCAGATCATGTGGGCCTTCAACCCGCTCGAAGGGCTTCACCTGCTCATCACCCACCCCGGCTTGGGTATCCTGATCCTCGGCGCGGTCTTCCTCTCGGTGACGGGAGCCGAAGCGCTCTATGCGGACATGGGCCACTTCGGCCAGAAGCCGATCCGTGCGGCCTGGTGTTTCATCGTCTTTCCAGCCCTCATCCTGAACTACCTCGGTCAGGGCGCTTGGGCCCTCGCCCACCCTGCCGAACTCCTGGTGCCCGGCTTCAATCCCTTCTTCAACATGGCGCCGAACTGGGCCCAGATCCCGCTCGTCGTCATCGCGACGCTCGCCGCGATCATCGCCTCACAGGCCCTCATCGCCGGCGCGTTCTCGATCACCATGCAGGCGATCCAGCTGAACTACCTGCCCCGCATGCGCATCGAGCGCACTTCCGACCAAGAATCAGGCCAGGTCTACGTTCCGATCATCAACTGGCTGCTCATGACCGGCTCGATCTACCTGGTCCTTCATTACGAGACCTCTGAGAACCTCGCGAGCGCTTACGGTATCGCGGTGAGCCTCACGATGCTGGTGACGACAATCCTTTTTGGACAGTACCTCCGCCACAAGTTGAACATCCGTTCCGCCGGGGCCTACGCTCTACTCACGCCCTTCATTATCTTGGAGGTGCTCTTCGTCCTGGGTAATTCCCACAAGATTCTTCCCAACGGCTGGATGCCGCTACTCATCGGTATCATCGTCTACTACCTGATGGCCGTCTGGAATAAGGGGCGTATCGCGATGAAGCAGAAACTGAGCGAAGGCGAGGCGGCCGGCGACTTCGAGAACTTCCTCGATAGCGTCGAAGACCGATTCGTCGCGGGAAAGTTCGCGCGCGTGAAGGGCACGGCGATCTATCTCGCCGGTTCGACCAAGGCCGTACCGATGGCCTTAGCGCACAACCTTAAGCATAACCGCGCACTCCATGACCACATCATCGTCATCACGCTGAAGGTCGACGAGGACCGCGCCATCGTGCCGATGTCGGACCGAGTGAGCTTTAACACCCGTGGCCCCAAGTTCTGCAAGATCGACAGCCATGAGGAGTTTCCCTCCGTCCTCAGCGTCACAGGTACGTTCGGCTTCCGCGAGAAGCAGGACGTCTTCCCGGTGCTGGATGCGGCGTACCAGGAAATGGGCATCACACCCAATCCGCTTGAGGTGACCTACTTCCTCAGCCGTGAGACGATCGTCCGCGCGACGACGGGCTTCTCGCTCAACGCCGTCCAAGAAAAGCTCTTCGAAGTGCTCAACCGTAATTCCCTTTCGGCGACGGCCTACTTCAACCTGCCACCCGGCCGCGTGGTCGAACTGGGCATGCAGGTCGAGCTCTGAGGCCCGCGCTCAGCGCGGCGCCTCGACCTTGAAGACGAACGCCTGCTTGCACGGGTGGTTCTCTTCGTCGGCCATCTCGCGCGGCGTCGTGATGACGCAGACGCCGCCGAGCTGCTCCCAGGGCAACAGGTCCGACCAACCGAGCAGCATGATCTTCGAGCCGGGCGCCGGCCGGAGCACGCGCGAACGTACCTGCGGACCAGGCCAGCCGTAGGAAATGAGATACATCGATCGGCCGTCAGCGGAACGGGTGAAGCGGAAAGCGCCTTCGACAGGCGTCGCGCCCGGACGCACCCCCACGACGGACTCGCCGTTCACGTCGAGCCACTCCTCGACATAGACAAACTGCTTGATGGTTTCCTCGTCGACGGGGTTGACGTTCTGATACTGATCTGAGGCCGAATGGCCGG
The DNA here is from genome assembly GCA_044232865.1 of Opitutales bacterium. Taxonomy (GTDB): domain Bacteria; phylum Verrucomicrobiota; class Verrucomicrobiia; order Opitutales; family UBA953; genus UBA953. Next base: position 26,089 of record JBIILC010000010.1, read on the forward strand.
CGACGGCGTCTTCGATGAGGTGCGCCAAGGCCTCCTCCGGGGAACGCGGGGACGACGAGGAGCAACCAGCGAGGCCAAGAGCGAGGCAAAGGGCTGCGAGGAGTCGGGCAGCCATGATGTCGGGCTTACTTAGCAGCCTTGCTCTTGGCGATCAGGTCGTAGAACCGATCGAAGAGCACATCCGCATCATTCGGGCCAGGGCCGGCTTCCGGGTGATACTGGACGGAGAAGACCGGCTTATCCTTGAGGCGCAGGCCGGAGACGGTGTCGTCATTCATGTTCACCTCTGTGACGATGGCGCCGCAGCGCTCCAGATCCTCGCGCTTCGAGGCGAAGCCGTGGTTCTGGGCGGTGATGGCCACGCGATCTTCTTCAGTGTTCTTGACTGGCTGGTTACCGCCGCGATGGCCGAACTTCAGCTTGTAGGTCGAAGCGCCGATCGCGTGCGTGATGATCTGGTGACCGAGACAGATGCCGAAGACCGGGTAGGTCTTGATGAGGTCGGCCACGGCTTCGTGGGCATACTTAAGGGCGGCGGGATCGCCCGGACCATTGGAAAGGAACACGCCATCAGGATTGAAGGCGCGGATCTCGGCGGAGGGCGTGCGGGCCGGGAAGACATGGACGTCGAAGCCGGAGGCGACGAGGCGGCGGAAGATCGAGGTCTTGGCGCCGAAGTCGTAGGCGGCGATGCGGTACTTCGTGGCGCGAGCCTTGGGCTTGTTGAGATGGGTACCTGGGACGGTGAAGGCCTCGCAATCACCGGCGGTGGCGTTGTAGTGGTAAGGCGCCTTGCAGGTGACGTCCTTGACGAAGTCGGCGCCGACGGTGCCGGTCCAGGCGCGGGCACGCTTGAGGGCTTCTTCGTCGGTGATGCCTTCGGTGGAGAGGCAGGCCTTCATCACGCCGGCGGAGCGCAGTTTCTTTGTGAGCGAACGGGTGTCGACACCTTCGATGCCGGGGATGCCATACTTCGCGAGCCAGCTGCTCAGGTCGGTGGTGGCGCGCCAGTTCGAGACGATGGGCGAAAGGTCGCGCACGACGAATCCGGCGACATGCGGACGGGCGGATTCGAAGTCGTCTTCGTTGACGCCGTAGTTGCCGATCTGCGGGGTCGTCATGGTGACGATCTGGCCGAAGTAGGAAGGGTCGGTGAGGATTTCCTGGTAACCGGTCATGCTCGTATTGAACACGACTTCGCCGCAAAGGGTGGCCGAAGCTCCGAACGCCCTGCCCCGAAGAATGGTTCCATCTTCAAGAGCGAGCACGGCAGGTCGGTTCATGAGGTCGTTTTGAATGAGGGTTCAGCCCCCGAGTGAAGCAAAAAAAGTTCCCATTCGAAGATAGTCCGAAACCCCAGGTCGGACCTGAGACCGACCGGCGTCGCTGACCTGCTCAGAAACCCTTGGAGACATCGCCACCCAGAGGCGCCGGCGGGCGGGCCCGAGCGTCCAAACTATCGGCCGAATAGGGCTTATGGACCTGCCAACCTGCCCGATAGGGGGCACCACTCTGCTTCACCTGCTCCGTAATCGTCCGTAAGACGGCCGGATCGGCCCGACGCGACCATTCGGGGTGCAACCAGACGTTGGGGCTAAGCCACTTGCCGCCGACGGCTTCGGTCCAGCGGGTAATGCTATCCGGGGCCTCGACGATGAGTTTGACCTCGTCCGCCCGGGATAAGGCGTCGGCCAGAGGGAGCTTAGCCCACTTGGGACTGACGGTCACCCAGGCAAACCCAGGAGCGATCGGGTACGCCCCGCAGGTCTCGAGGTGAACCTTGAGGCCGACCGAGGCCATAGCGGCCAGCAGAGCGGTCAAATCGTGGATACAAGGCTCACCGCCGGTCAGGACGACGAATTCAGGGCGGGCGGCGGCGGCCTCGTCGGCCAACTCGCCAGCCGAAGCCTTGCGGACCTGCTTGGGGACGAACTGAGGGTGCCAGGTGGACGCGGAGTCGCACCAGGCGCACTTTACCGGGCAACCCTGCAGCCGGATGAAGAACGCCTTACGACCGAGATGGACGCCTTCCCCCTGCCAACTGAGGAACGTCTCATTGACGGGGTAGAGCTCGGCCATGGTCAGGCCTTCGGCTGGTAGCTCGCCTTGTTCTTGGTGTCCTCATGCAGGACGATCTGCCGGACCCAAGCGCGGCCGCCGGTCTCCTTGCGGACCATCGGATCGAAAGTCTCAAAGAGGAACTGGGCGATGCCTTCGGTGGAGACGGAATCGATCACGAGCGGACGGAAAAGCTTCGGATAATCTTTGAGCAGTTTCTCGCGTACCGGGTCTTCCTTGGCGAAGAGGCAGGCATGGTCGAGGTGGTCCGCGATCCAAGTCTTCAGGAAACCGAGGCCTCCGAAATCCACGACGAAGCCGCGCTCGTCGAGTTTCTCGCAGCCGAATTCGATCTCGATGCCCCAATTATGACCGTGCAGGAACGAGCAATGCCCATCGTGCCGGTGCTGCCGGTGGGCGAACGGGATGTCGCGGTAGGTCTTGCTGCAGGTGAACATGGGACAGCCAGCACATAGAGGGGCGGAAGCCCGGCTCGCAAGGAAGATGAGCCCCCTCCCCTGCGTAAATCGGACAAAAAAGAGGCCTGTCGCATCCTCATGCGGCAGGCCTCGCGAGGCGATGAAGCGGACCTGGCTTAGAACGAGTGCGATAGACCCAGCGACCAGATCTCGCTCGAGTGGACCGGATTCACCAAGGTGCCGTTGGGCTTGTCCGCCAGGTTGACGGTGTTGAGCGAACGGCTGTAGTACAGGTACGCGCTGGTGTTCGTCGCCAGCTTGTAGGTCAGGCCGGCCGCCAGATGCGTCGAGAACGCGGCGGTCTTAAGCCCCCTTATCAGACCGATAAGACTACCCGGCGTACGGGGTAGGATCCACCACGCCGGCACGGACGAAGGCTTCCTTACGCTCCACACAGGTACCGCACTTGCCGCAGTGCTTGTCACCGCCGACGTAGCACGACCACGTCAGCGCGAAGGGGACGCCGAGTTCGACGCCACGCTGCACAATCGCAGTCTTGTCCATGCCCACGAACGGGCGCTCGAGCGAAACCTCATGCCAATCGGCGAGGCGGATGGCCTTATCCAAGGCGTCGGCGAAAGCTGGGCGACAATCAGGATAGATAGCATGGTCACCGCCATGGGCACCGTAGGCGACCGAGGTGGCCTTGAGCGACATCGCCCAGGCGGCGGCAGTTGCGATGAGCAGCATGTTCCGGTTCGGCACGACGGTGGCCTTCATGCTGGCCTCTTCGTAGTGACCTTCGGGGACGTCGATATGGGAATCCGTCAGGGCGTTGGCGCCAAAGAGCGGCGTCAGCCCGCGGAGGTCGGCGATGCGGTGAGGGACCTTGTAATGGGCGCAGATCTCCGCGGCGGCGACGAGTTCGCGGCGATGGCGCTGACCGTAGTCGACCGACAGCGCATGCACTTCCCTGCCCTCGGCCAACAGATGGGCCAGGAGAACGGTAGAATCCATTCCGCCGGAGTGAATGATGACGGTGCGCTGCATCAGCGGGGAAGTTGGACGTGGACGGCCCCGAGGGCGAGTCCGTTAATCGCGGACCCGCAGCTTGGCTCCCAGCTTGTCGAGATGCGAGACCGCCACGGCCTCGCCGACACGCATGGCAGCGGACTCTTTGCGATTGCCGTCACGCAGACCAGAAAGATGCAGCCAGCCGTGGGCCACATAAAGACGCAGCTCCGTAGCCAGCGTCACGCCGTGCTCCTTGGCGGCCCGGCGGGCTTGGTCGATGTTCACGCAAATCTCGCCCGCAAACGGTTCTCCAGGATGCTCTTCGCCGACGAACGTGATCACATCCGTCACGGTCGGATCGCCCATAAATTCGTCGTGCAGCTTGGCCGTCTCCTTGTCGCCCAGGAAGGCGATGGACAGCGAACCTTCAGGGCAGCGGTAGCCTTTCAGTTTGTCGAGCGCATAGACCACGCGCTGAACGGAAACCGCGGAGACCTTGGTCTTCGCGTGGCGAATAGAGATGTCGACCACGCGGCTCATGCGGCGGCGAAGACGGGCTTAAGCCGCGTCCAGAGCTCGGACAGTGCCTGCGGTAGGACGCGCGTATCACCGATGACCGGCATGAAGTTGTGGTCGCCGTCCCAGCGCGGCACGATGTGAAAGTGGAGGTGCGTCGGGATGCCTGCGCCCGCGGCCTTGCCGAGATTGAGCCCCATATTGAAACCAGCCGGACTCATCACCTTCTGCAGCACCGCCTGACATCGCACCAGCAGGTCCATCATCTCGATGCGTTCGGCCGGAGTGAGGTCGGCCAATTCCCCGACCTCGCGATTGGGCAGGACCATCAGGTGGCCTGGATTGTAAGGCGAGTTGTTGAGGATGACGAAGCAGTGCGGGCCGCGATGCAGGATGAGATTCGCTTCGTCGTCGTTCGCCGTAAGCAACGCCGCAAACGGGCTGCCGGCGCCGGGCTCCTTGCGGGAGCGGATATACTGGATGCGCCAGTGAGGGTGAATCTGTTCGGACATCGGATCAGGAGGCGTAGCCCTTGGGTCGGGCGAGGTGCCAATTGCATGCCGTCAGGACGATGCTGTCGAGCGTGTCGTAGCGCGGCACCCAGCCGAGCTCACGACGGACCTTGGACGCATCGGCGTAAAGCGCGGGTGGATCGCCTTCGCGGCGCGGAGCGAACGCATGCGGGACGGGCCGGCCGAGGATGCGGCCGACGCTGGCGATGACGTCCTTAACCGAATACGGCGTGCCTGTACCGAGATTATAGAAAAGGGCCTGCCCGGGCTGGTTTAGCTTCGGGAGTACGTCGAGGTGGGCGCGGGAAAGGTCGTCGACATGCACGTAGTCGCGCAGGCAGGTGCCATCCGGGGTCGGGTAATCTGTACCGAAGACCTGGAGTGGCGGACGACGACCCAGCGCGGCGGCAATCGCGAGTGGAATCAGGTGTGTCTCCGGTGAATGGTCTTCGCCGATAGCAGCATCCGCCGAAGCCCCGGCGGCATTGAAATATCGGAAGGCGGCGAAGCTTAGGCCGTGCGAGGCGGCGAGTTCGCGCAGGCGCTTCTCGACCGCAAGTTTAGTGGCGCCGTAAGGATTGATTGGCTGCTGTGGGAGATCTTCCGTCATCGGCATCTTCTCCGGAATACCGTAGGTCGCGCAGGTACTTGAGAAGACCAGCTTCTTCACGCCCTCGGCGAGTATCGCTTGGAGTAGGCCTTCGGTGCGCACGACATTGTTTTCGTGATAGCGGGCGGGCTGCTGGACGGATTCGCCGACATTCGTGAAGGCGGCGAAATCGATGACCACTTCGGCGCCGGACTCGCGCAGGGCAGCGCGGGCCGCGGCTTGGTCACCCATGTCCGCACGGAAGAACTTCAACCCCGCCGGCACGGACTCCGCATGGCCGTAGGACAGGTCGTCGAGCACGGCCACCTTGTGCCCGGCGGCCAACGCCTGCCGGACGCAATGGCTGCCGATGTAGCCGGCACCGCCCACCACGAGCACGTTCATGACTGGCAGATAACCCCCGCCAGAGGGCCTAGGCAAGCGGGATAGGGTCGCTGGACGCTCCAAAACCTTGCCAGCGCCGTCCCTAACCTCCTATCTGCACGCATTCATGGATACTTCGGAAACAAAACCCGGCAGCTACGATTTCCCCGCCTTCGAACAGAAGTGGCAGGCCGCTTGGAAAGCTGGCGCCACGTTCCGCGCCGAGCCGATCTCTTGCGGTAAGCCGAAGTACTACGTCCTGGACATGTTCCCCTACCCCTCTGGCGCCGGCCTGCACATCGGCCACCCCGAGGGCTACACCGCTTCAGACATCCTTGCCCGCTATAAGAAGGCCAACGGCTTCAACGTCCTCCACCCGATGGGTTGGGACGCTTTCGGTCTCCCCGCCGAGCAACATGCGATCGCCACAGGCGAGCACCCCGCCGTCCAGACCAAGCGCAACATCGATAACTTCCGCCGCCAGCTGCAGATGCTCGGCTTCGCCATCGACTGGGACCGCGAGCTCTCGACCACCGACGAGAACTACTTCCGCTGGACGCAGTGGATCTTCCTCAAGCTCTTCCGTCACGGCCTCGCCTACGTCTCCGAGAAGCCGGTCTGGTTCTGCCCGGCCCTCGGCACCGTCCTTGCCAACGAGGAAGTCCTCAACACGCCCGAAGGTCCCCGCTCCGATCGCGGCAACCACCCGGTCGAACGTCGACCGATCCGCCAGTGGGTCCTGCGCATCACCGCCTACGCGGACAAGCTCATCGAAGGCCTCGACCACGTCGATTGGCCCGATTCCACGAAGCGCCTCCAGAAGAATTGGATCGGTAAGTCCGAAGGCGCCGAAGTTACCTTCAAGCTGGATGGCCATACCGATACGCTGACCGTCTTCACCACCCGCCCGGACACCCTTTACGGCGCGACCTACATGGTCATCGCGCCTGAGCACCCGCTCATCGGCAAACTCACCACCGCCGCCCAGAAGAGCGCAGTCGAAAGCTACGTTGCCGCAGTCCGCAATAAGACTGACCTCGAACGCACCGACCTCGCCGCCAAGAAGAAGACCGGCGTGTTCACCGGCGCTTACGCCATCAACCCCGTCAACGGCGCGAAGATTCCCGTGTGGACCGCTGACTACGTGCTTATCACCTACGGCACCGGAGCCATCATGGCCGTGCCGGCGCACGACGAACGTGACTGGGAATTCGCCAAGGAATTCAAGCTGCCGATCATCCAGGTCGTCGGCTCCAAGGAAGCAGTCGACGTAAATGAGAAGCCTTGGACCGAAGATGGCCCGATGGTGAACTCGGGTCCGTTCGACGGTCTCTCCGCCACCGAGACGAAGAAGAAGATTACCGCCGAACTCGAGTCCAAGGGCCAGGGTAAGCTCGCGGTGAACTTCAAGCTGCGCGACTGGCTCTTCTCGCGCCAGCGCTACTGGGGCGAGCCCTTCCCGCTGCTCTGGGTTTCCCGCGAAGACTACGCTAAGATCCCGGCCGACTCCGAGGTGCGCGAGTTCCTGCCGAAGGAGCCCGTCACCTGCCTGCTTAACGGCGTCGAAGTCTGCGCTGTCCCGCTGACTTCCAAGCAACTCCCACTCACCCTGCCGCAGGTCAAATCCTACCTGCCCTCCCCGACCGGCGACTCGCCGTTGTCCAAGGAACCCGAGTGGACCGAAGTCTGGTACGACGTCGCCTCCGGCGCGACGGTCTCACAATCCCAGTCGCAGCCAGGTCCGCTTTGGATCAAGGCCTCGCGCGAAACCAACACCATGCCTCAGTGGGCTGGCTCTTGCTGGTACTACCTGCGCTACATCGACCCCAAAAACGCCGAGGCCCTCGCCTCTAAGGCCGACCTAGAATACTGGGGCTGCCCTGACTTCTATATCGGCGGCGCCGAGCACGCCGTGCTCCACCTCCTGTATGCGCGCTTCTGGCACCGCTTCCTCTACGAGATCGGCGTCCTGCCGACCGCTGAGCCGTTCCAGAAGCTCTTCCACCAAGGCCTCATCATGGGCGAAGACGGCGAGAAGATGTCCAAGAGCCGCGGCAACGTCGTGAACCCTGACTCCATCGTCAAGGACCACGGTGCGGACGCACTGCGCATGTACCTCATGTTCCTCGGACCGCTCGAGGCCTCCAAGCCTTGGAATTCCGACGGCATCATCGGCATCACCCGCTTCCTCCGACGCCTCTGGCGCCTGGCGGTCGACGAGAACACCGGCAAGGTCTCGCCGAAGATCAGTGCCGATGGCGCCGAATCCGAAGAGCTCGTCCGCGAACTCCACCGCACCATCCAGAAGGTCGAGAAGGATATCGAGACCCTGCAGTTCAACACGGCCATCTCGCAGATGATGATTCTCATGAACGTCGCCGAGAAATCTCCGGCGTTACGCCGCTCGACCGTCGAGGACTTCGTGCGTCTCGCCGCACCGTTCGCCCCGCACGTGTGCGAAGAGATCTGGGCGCGCCTTGGTCACAAAGAAGGCGTCACCGCAGGCGGTTGGCCTAAGCTCGACGCCTCCAAGCTCATCGAGACCACCGTCGAAGTCATCTTCCAGGTGAACGGCAAGGTCCGTGCCACCGCTAAGGTCGCCAAGGATATCTCCAAGGACGCCCTGCTCGCGCTGGCCAAGGCCCACGCCGACGTGATCAAGTTCACCGAGGGTAAGCCCGTCGTGAAGGAGATCATCGTCCCAGGCAAGCTAGTGAATATCGTCGTCGCTGGCTGAGCGCCGCGCACCACGCCAATAAAAAGGGCCCCATCACGGGGCCCTTTTCTTATGCCACCTTAGCGAGGCTTACTTGGCCTCGGCTTCCGCGATATCTTCCATCTTCACCGGCTCGAGGCGTGGGACGAGCACGTGGATAATCAGAAGACCGATGAGGTAGGCTGAACCCGCGATGAACCAAAGAATCGCGTAGGATCCGGTTTGCGTCAGCACTTCGCCGACCACGAGGGCGAGCAGCATACCACCGACCGCGCCGGCCATGCCGCCGATGCCGACGACCGAGCCCACGGCTTTGCGGGGGAACATGTCGGAGGCGAGGGTGAAGATGTTAGCCGACCAGCCCTGGTGAGCGGCCGCAGCCAGCGAGACGAGGAGCACCGCTGGCCACATGCCAACGTCGTTGACGAAGACGATGGGAATCACGCTGACGGCGCAGATACCCATCGCGGTCTTGCGGGCGGCGTTAACGGACCAGCCGGCCTTGATCAAACGACCAGAGATCCAGCCGCCACCAATGCTACCGACATCCGCAATCAAGTAGATAACGACAAGCGGGAGGCCGATGTTCTTCAGGTCGACGCCATGCTGCTTGTTCAGGAAGCCGGGGATCCAGAAGAGGTAGAGCCACCAAACCGGGTCGGTCATAAACTTACCGATGGCGAAGGCCCAGGTCTGACGGAACTTCAAGAGGCTGAGCCAGCTGACCTTACCCTGCTCATCGGGCGGGTCGGACTCGATGTGGGCGAGCTCGGCCTGAGTGATGGTCGGGTGCTCACGCGGCGAGTGGTAGGCGATCGCCCACCAGACGACCCAGACAAAGCCGATGGCACCCGTGACAATGAAGGCCCATTCCCAACCCCAGGTAACAGCAATCCAAGGCACGATGAGCGGGGCACCCAGTGCACCGATGTTGGTTCCGGAGTTGAAGATGCCGGTCGCAAAGGCGCGTTCCTTCTTGGGGAACCATTCGGCGGTGGCCTTGATCGAAGCCGGGAAATTACCCGCCTCACCGAGTCCGAGCAGGAAGCGCATCAAAGCGAAGCCGGCGGCGGCCCCGGTGAGGGTCACCCAGGCGAAGCCCGTCTTGGCGTCGATCTGCATCCAAGGGAGACTGAAGGACGGGAGAAGGTGAGCGAAACCGTGGCCCATCGCCGCCAGACTCCAGAGGCCGACAAAGATGATGAAGCCCTTCTTGATGCCGATGCGGTCGATGATACGACCCGAGAGCACCATGCCGATGGCGTAGGCGAGCTGGAAGCTGAAGACGATGGCCGCGTAGGTCCGCTCATCCCAGCCGAATTCCTTTTCCAAAGCTGGCTTAAGCAAGCCAATGACCTGACGGTCGATGTAGTTAATCGTGGCGGCGAAGAACAGTAGCGCACAGATAATCCAGCGCTTGTTGCCGATTTTTCCTAAGGCTTCGGTCATAAGGGGGTATCAGCCAACACAAACGCCGATTTTCGGGTAAGTCCACCCCAGAAGTCCTGTTGACGGAACCCCGCCGTAAAGCCACTAATTAACGAGAATATTCCCATGACGAAGCCTCGCATCCTCCTCACGAC
>JBIILC010000132.1:0-3215 GCA_044232865.1 Opitutales bacterium
CGGAAATCGCTGACCGAGCGAGTCCAGGTGGCGACGACGCCGTTGCGCTTGGTGACCATGGCTTCTTCCTTCGGGATGAGCTTCTTGATCGTCCGGAAGGTGCCGATGCCGCCGCCGAGCGCGGACGTGGCCGGGACGTAGTCGGGCTCACGGCCCTCGGCCTTGGCCTTATCGAGTAACTCGATCTGGTCCTTCATATCCGAGATATCCGCATCGGCGGCCTCCAGGTACGAACGCGCGATGGAAAGTTCGGTCACGTCGCCAGCGGTCTTACCGTCGAGCACGGTCTTGCCCTTACCAAAGCGGACGTGTCCGAGGTTATGCAGGGCGGGCGGGCGCAATGGGTCGATGTCGCGGCCGAGCGAGGCGCGGAGCGCTTCTTCGGCGCCGGCGAGGTCGCCCTCGGCGAGGCGTTGCGTGCCGCGGTTGTGGAGCGCGCGCGCGTCGAGCTTGGCGAGCTCATCGACGGGAGCCTTGTCGGCCGCGAGGCCGGCCGAAATCAGGATGAACAGCGGGAGCAGGTTTCTCATGGCGAGGTGGTCTTGCGGCGGGTGGAGATGAGTGATTCGAGGACGAGTAGGAGGAGGGCAGCGCCGATGAACCATTCCTCGCGCGGGATGCCGCGACGACCCGCGCCCTGTTCGTCGGTGCCGGCCTGAATCGCAAGTCGGAGCGCTTCCATGCCTTCGCCAGCCTGGCCGAGCCGGACAAAGCGGCCACCGGCAGCGTCCGCGATTCCGCCGAGGGTCTTCTCGTCGAGTCGGCTCAAGACTTCCGCGCCCTCGTTATCTTTCAGGGTCTCGAGCGAGCCGACGGTGTTGACGATGCGGATCGGCCCACCGGAAGGCGTGCCGACGCCCACGGTGTGGACCACGAGCCCCTTACGCTTGAGTTGCTTGGCCATCTCGATGCCGCCGGCCTCGAGGTCTTCGCCGTCCGTGAGGATGATGACGAGCTTACGATTGCGGTTAGAGTAGAAGGCTAGTTCGGCTTCCTCGATCGCTCGCCCGATGTCGGTGCCGACGACCTGGATGCTGCTGGTGTCCGTCTCCTCGAGGGTGCGGAAGAACGCGTCGTAGTCGCGCGTCAGCGGGCACTGCAGGAAGGCCTGACCCGAGAAGGCGATGAGCCCAACGTTACCGGTGCCCTTGCGGCGGATAAAGTTAGCAATGGCGACCTTGGCCCGGGCGAGGCGCGTCGGGCTCATGTCGGCGACGAGCATCGACTTGGAGACGTCGAGCGCGAAGACCACGTCCTCGGTGGCGCCTTTTTGTTGCGACACTTCCACGCCCCAGCGCGGTCCAGCGAAACAGGCGATGAGCAAGGCACAGGCGACCGAAAGGGCGACGTCCTTCGTGCGGCGCCGCGCGGAAGAATAGCCGGCGGTGAGTCGTTCGAGTAGGCGCGCTGCGGCGAAGCCAGCGAGCCCGCGGCGGCGCCGGCGCTCCGCCCAGCACAGGGCGACGAAGAGGAGGAGGCCGCCGACGATGGCGACGGTCAGCACCCACGGCTGCTCGAAATGGAAGTCGGCGGTTTCCATGGCTCAGGGAGAGCGGGGGCGCAGGAGGCCCCAGCCGAGTTCGAGGAGGAGGAGTAGCCCGGCGAGGGCGGCCCAGATGAGCCGATAGCTCTCGTAGACGACGGATTCGCGGATGCGCACTTCGGTGCGTTCGAGGCGGTCAATCTCCTCGTAGACGCGGCTGAGCTGATTCTGGTCGAGCGCGCGGTAGAAGCGGCCGTTGGCGACCTTGGCCATCTTGCCGAGCATCTCGTAATTGGCCGGGTTGATCGTCTGCATGGGCATCGTCTTGCCGAGGACATCGCGGTAGAGCTTGCCGGTGCGCGTGTCGAAGCGCGGCAGGACGGTGGGCTCATCCTTGCCGAGGCCGATGCAGTACATGCGGATGCCGAGCGCGGCGGCAAGTTCGGCGGCCGGTACAGGTAGGATGGCCTTACTCATGTTGTCGTCGCCGTCGGTGAGCAGGATGATGACCTTAGAGCCCTTGCCCTTCGTATTCTTCATCCGGTCCACGGCCATCGCCACGGCCTCGCCGATGGCGGTGCCGGTCTCCTGGATGACGCCGATGTGCATGCGGTCGATGCCTTTCTCGACCCAGATCTTATTAATCGTGAGCGGGCTCAGTAGGTATGGCTTGCCGGAGAAGACCACGGCGCCGATGCGATCATCGGGGCGCTTCGAAAGGAAGTCGTAGATGACGCTCTGACTGGCCTGCCAGCGCGTCACCTCGGCGCGCGGCGTGCTCATGTCCAAGGCCATCATCGACCATGAAAGGTCGACGACCATCATGATGTCGAGGCCATCGGTCTCGCGTTCGATCTCCTTGTTCGCCGTCCGCGGGCCTGCGAGGGCGATGATGAGGAGCGCGGCCGTGAGGAGGCGGACGAAGGCGCGCAGTCGGCCACTTTGTTCGCGTACAGGCCGGCCGAGGCCATCGAGTAGCGAGGTGTCTGGATAGGTCAGCGCCGCGGCCTTGCCGACGCGACCGCGCAGCCACGAATAAAGCGGCAGCAACGCGAGCAAGAGCAGAGCCCACGGATATTGAAATTCAAAACCGAGTTCCATCAGGCGTGATCCCTCCTAGGCAATGGGGGTGGGCCCGGTAGCGGCGGCGGCGTATCGAGTGCGGCCGGGCGGGGCTTGGGCGGAAGGACTGGCGTGGCGATGGGCCGGGCGAACGTGCGCTGCGCATCCTCGATACGCTTGGCGGCCTCGCGAATGCCGGCTATGAGAAGGGAAACCTCGAGCGACGCGCCGGCGAACTTCGCGGCGTCAGCGCTACGGAGCACGGCGAGCAAGGGCTGGCGGGCCGGCAGGAAGACCGGCAGGCCGGCTAAAACTGCGACCAGCTCTTCCGTTGAAAGCGAGACGGCCGCGCGCGCGTCGGTCGATGCTAGGTAGACTCGGAGGGCGCGCGTGGCTTTGGCGATGGCGGCGGGCGCGGGCTCGGACTCGGCGAGGCGTAGCGCCACGTCGAGTTGGGCGAGCGGAGCTAGCGACGGCGGGCCCTTGCGGAGGAATTGGCGGAGGGCGAATACGGCGAGGGCAATCAGACCAAGGGCAATCAAACCGCTTCCCCAATAGGATTCCCAGGCTGCCGGCGGAATCGTCGGCTTGGGTCCCTGCAGGACGAACGGGGCTTCTTCGAGGGCGAGGAACATCAGCGGCGACGCCGGCGGCGTTCGAAGAAACGGGA
>JBIILC010000133.1:0-3207 GCA_044232865.1 Opitutales bacterium
GTCGGGCGATGATGGCGATGACTGCGGATGCCGTCGTTACCGAGAAGTCTTTCGACGAATTCCATCTCTATACTTTGGGTAATCCCGCGACTTTGCGCGACAAGGAGACCAAGCAGGTCGAGTTCGTCCGCGCCGCAGGCGTGCAGTCCGAACGCATCTACGTCTTCGAAGGGACCCAGCAGTATAACCGCCGCGGTGTCGCCACTCCTGGTAAGGTGCAGGTCTATCGGGAGTTCAAGAACTCTGAGGCCAATAAGCTCGGGATCGCCCTGCCGAAGGGCAAGGTACGCTTCTATTCGCAGGATGGCGATCGCCAGCTCGAGTTCGTGGGCGAGAACCGCATCGACCACACCCCCAAGGACGAGGTCATCCGCGTCCTGACTGGCAACAGCTTCGACCTCGTGGGCGAGCATCGCATGACGAACAACGCCGAGGACAGCGCCAATCGCGTCGTCTCCCAGACTTTCGAAATCAAGGTGCGCAATCGCAAGAAGGAGCCCGTCGAGATCCGGGTCGTCGAGCGTGCGACCCATGGCGGTAACTGGACACTCACCGCCCAGAGCCAGCCGCACACTAAGAAGGACGCCACGACCTTCGAGTTCCGCGTCCCCCTCAAGCCCGACGAAGAAAAGGTCGTGACCTATACGATTCGATATACGTGGTAATGAGGTAGGGTCGGGACCGCGTCACGACATAGTTGTATCAGGGTAGGGACAGCACCATGTGCTGTCCTAGTTCGCCGCAGGGCGAACCATGGTAGGGGCACGATTTATCGTGCACTCCCATGCGGAGGGCGCGGCGAAGCCACGCCCCTACCTTCGGCCGCCCTGCGGCGGCTTTGTCTCTCCCATCCGCTAACCTCCATCCGCTAACCGCTTACTTCGGCACCGCCACCACCTGCCCCTGCGCTCGCAGACGATCGGCGAGCTGGTCGAGATTGATGCGCTGGACGGGTGAGTTGCTGTCGATCGCCAATGACGCCGCCGTGGCGCAGGACTGACCGGCGGCCATGAAGGTGAACTCGATGCGATAGGCGCCGTAAGCGACGTAGCTCGACGACGGGCAGGTCGGGGTGAGCAGGTTCGTGCACTCCTTGATCTTGGGGACAAGCGCGCGGTAAGGGATCCCGCATGGGATCCAGTTCGGGCTCGGGGAGTTATCGAAGACGGCGCCTTCCATCCAGACGCGCCCGTCCTTGACGATGCAGCGGGCGTGATGGAAGTCCGGCGGCCACCAGATCAGACCGACGGAGTCGAGGACCGGCGTCGGGTTGTTCCGGCGCAGGTGTTCTTCGGTCAGGACGAAATCGCCGACGAGCCGACGGCCATTGCGGACATAGAACGCGCGGGGCCAGCCGCCGTTGTCCGTGAACTCATCCTTGGTCAGACCCCAGGCACCCCAGGCCTTGCGCGTGGCTTCCGGGACCGACGGGTCGTTACCCAGATACCAATACAGCCCTTGGATGTAGTTGCGCGAAGTCCGGATCATATCCGCCCGCTCGGCGTAGCTGGCGGTCGGGTAGCGGTGATTAAATCCCGTGAAGTTTCCGGCGAGCGAATGCCAGGAACCCGGGTCGGTCTTGCCGTTGGGTACGCCTACGCCCGGGGCTTCGATCTTGCCGCCGACCGCCAAGTAGCGGCGCTGCAGCTCATAGCGGGTGGGGTCGTAGTTGGCTGGCTTCTCGATGGGGGTGCGGTCCGCAGCGCGCGTCAGGCAAAGACGGAAGCAGTAGCCCTGAATGCCCTCGTCGGGGTCGCCATTCTTGCCGGCTGGTGCCGGCTGCACGCCGGTGATGAGTCCACTCGTCGGGTCGCCCGGACGGACATAGGGGTCGATGGCTTTGTCGAGTTGTTTGTGCTTACTGTCCAGCTGGAGGCCGTTGGTCGTCTCGCGATACTGAGCGTTGCCCTCGCGGCCGACGGCGAAGCTCAGTCCAGCGAACGCCAGCAGGTCTCCTTCGTAGGTCGCATCGATGAAGACCTTGCCCTTGATGACGGCTCCGTTTTCGCAGGTTATTTCGGTGATCTTAAGCTTCTCCATCGTCACGCCGCCAGTCTCCTTCAGGCGATGGCCGCGGAGCACCGTGACGCGGGCTTCCTTGACCCAGGCGTCGTAGACCTGCTCGGCGACATGGGATTCGAAGCGCCAGAGTCCCGTGTTCTTCGTGCCGTTGGCCGCGATCGCGTCAAAGGCGCCGTTGCGGTTATACTTGAGGCTGATGCGTCGGTAGAACTCTCGGGCGAGCCCGCCGACGGCTGGGCTGTTGCGGATCTCCTTCTGATTATCGATATCCGTGCCACCCAGGCCTTCGACGGCCATCCCGCCGATGTGCTGGCTGGCTTCGACGATGATGACCTTCTTGCCGAGCTTGGCGGCTTGGATGCCCGCGATGACCCCGGCGCTCGTGCCGCCATAGATCACGATGTCGGCTTGATAAGTCTGGGCGGAAAGCGCCGCGGCGAGGAAGAGGGGAAGGGATGCGAGGAAGCGCATGGGCGGCAGGATGGGGGAACTGCTGGCATGGTGAACTGCTGCGAAGCAGATGCGACTCAGAATCTTCTGCTTCGCAGCCTGCCAGCCTGCCAGCAGAACCCTGCGCGGCATGCCGCGCTTATCGTTTAAACTCCGGCAACAGCTCCGGCGTCGCTCCGGGTTTGGTGCAGACGAAGGCGGCGACGTCGACGGCGCGCTGATGGATGAGGGAAAGGTCTTCGCCGCGGAGGAGGCCGATGGCCACAGCGGCGGTGAACGAGTCTCCTGCGCCAACGGTGTCCACGACGGCGACCTTGGGGGCGGTCTTCTCGTCATAGGATCCTTTGTGCCAGACGAGCGAGCCGGCGGCACCGCGGGTGAGGGCGACGGTGTGGAGGTCGAAGCGCTGGGCGACGGCAAGGACGAAGGCTTTCTCGTCCTTGGGGAGTCCGAGGAGGTCAGCGACCACGGGGACTTCGTCGTTGTTCAGTTTGAAGACGTTGGCGAAGCCGAGGGAGGACTCGATGACCTCGCGGGAGAAGAAATTCTGCCGAAGATTGACGTCGAAGATGCGGAGGCAGTCGGCGGAGGTATTCTCGAGGAACTCGCGGACGGTGCGTCGGCTTTCCGGGGCGCGCTGGGCGAGTGAGCCGAAGCAGACAGCCTGACATTTCTTGGCCAGCAGGGCCAGCGACGCATTCCAGGCGATGTGATCCCAGGCTGGGTCGGCTGCGA
>JBIILC010000134.1:0-3195 GCA_044232865.1 Opitutales bacterium
CTTTCGTGTCGGCTATGGCGGCCTTGGCGAGTTCATCGGGGATAGGCTGTCCTTCCACAAAAGCGTAAAGGGCCTCCTTCTGCTTCTCGGTCATCGGCTTCTCGGCCTTGGGCGGCATGACATCACCAGCGGTTCGGTCGAGGAAGACGCGGGAGAGCAGCATGCTGCTATTGGGCTTGCCGATGACGAAGGTGGGATTCTTACCGCCCTTGAGCGTGGCTTCGAGGGTATCGAGGCGTAGCTTACCCTTTTCCTTCTTCGGGCCGTGGCAGGACACGCAGTGCGCATCGAACATCGGCTGGATCACCTTTGCGTATTCGGCTTTCTGGGCCGTGGTGAGCGGCTTCGGCGGCTCAGGCTTCTTGGGGGTGTAAGTCGCGGCCGAAAGCGTGGCGGCAGAGAAGAGCAGCAGGGCGCGCATAGGCTTACTTCTTCGGGGCCTGCTTGGGTGCCTTGGTCGCAGCGAGCGCTAGTTTAGCCACGTCGTCGGGGATGGGCTTGGCTTCAATCCAGAGGGCCAAGGCATTCACCTGTTCCTTCGTGAGTGGCGTCCCTTCGGTCGGCATGAATTCCTCGTCTTCTGGATCGAGGGTCACGCGCACATGCATGAGGCTCTTCTTCAGGTCGCCAGCGACGTAAGCAGAGCCTTCCGAGCCGCCTTTCTTGAGAGCCTCGAGTGTGTCCATCCGGAGTTTACCTTTCACCTTCTTGGCGCCGTGGCACTCGACGCAATGGGCTTCGAGAATCGGGCGGATGACCTGGGTGTAGTCATCACGTTTCTGGCTGGTGGTGACGACGCGAGGAGTCTCTTCCTTCTTGGAGTCGGCAACGACCTTCTTGTTCGGCTTGAAGGGGAATCCTTCTTCGTGAACCAGTTCGCCGCCGACGTGGGCTGCAAAGCCCATCACGCCGATAGCGATGACCTGGCCGACGAGGCGGACGCGGAAGCCCTGGGCGAGCAGGAGGCTAGCGATGCCGGCGAAGGCCGAGGCTGCGATGCCTCCCCAGAGGTGCAGCTGGATGGAGTCGCCGGCGAAACCGTTGTAGTGGGCGTGCAGGATGCCGCAGAGGACGGCGCCCCAGGTGCCGGCGGCCGAGAAGACGGACAGACGGCGCACGGTGGCGGTGGCCTGTTCGTGGCGTTCGAAAAATTCGAAGAGCGGCACGACGAGTAGAACGGCGGCCGGGATGTGCAGGGCGAGGATGTGGAAGTTGCCGAGGACCGAGAGGAGGGCCGGCCCGCGCATCTCGCCGTCGGCCGGTAAGGCGAACGCCAAACCGACCAAGAAGAGGTTAGCACCGATGACCCATCGAATGGCTTGGCGGACGGTCAGAGCGTGGAGGCGTTCTTCGATGCGGTGGAGAGGGGTCATGGAGCGAAAGGGGGTTCTATGTTTGTGGGGTCGAGCTGCCTTGGGGTCAAACGGAAGCGGCCGCACGGGGCCCCCTGCTTATTAGACACAAAAAAAGCCCGCGGGTTTCCGCGGGCTTTTCGGACGTAAGCCGGAAAGCTTACTTGGCTTCGATGAAGGCCTTGATCTTGGCGACCTGCTCCTTCGAGAGGGCCGGGTTCTTTTCTTGGGACTTCTTCGGGGGCATCGCGTCGTCGTGCTCGGGGTCGCTCAGGGCCATGTTGACGGACTTGTAAAGGGAGCTCTTGGAAGCGTCGCCCCAGGTGATACCCACGCCATCGTCGGTGCCGCCTTTGATGACGTCAGCGAGGCTGGAGGAATTGAAGCCAGACTTGACCTTACCGTTCTTGGCCTTCTTCGGGTCATGGCAGTTGGCACAGCTCTTTTCGAGGAGCGGGGCGATGTCGGCCTTGAAGGCCTTTTCACGGTCGGCTTCGGAGACGGCGAAGGCCGAGGAGGCGGTGAGGAGAGCGAGGAGGGCGAGGGTGCGCATGGGTGTTCTTAGGTAACACTAAACAAAGCGAAAAGTTTCCCACTTGGGAGCAAAAAATGACCTACTCCTTCATCACCCAGGCCCGGCAGGTCTCCTGCAGGCGGGTGGGGACGTAGACTTCCACCCTAGTTCCTTCAGGAAGGGCCTTAGAATTGAGGATAGTAGCCCCTGCATGCAGCTTGGAGAGCATGGCGTATTGGTCGTGGGGGATGAGTAGGGTCATATGCTCATCCCGGCTGGCAGCGCATTCCTCGAGGCGTTGGAGCAGGGCGGGAAGGCCTTCCCCGGTCTTGGTGCTGACCAGTTTGGCGTCGGGGTAGGCCGCGAGGGCTTGGGCGCGTTCGACCTCGTCGCAGAGGTCGGCCTTGTTGAGTACAGTAATCACTGGGCGGTCGCCGGCGCCAATCTCGGTGAGGACCTGCAGGGTGGTCTCAGCGTGCTTGTCGCGCTCGGGCGAGCCGAGGTCGATGACGTGGACGAGGAAGTCGGCCTGCACGGCTTCTTCGAGCGTGGCCTTGAAGGCTTCGACCAGGCGGTGCGGGAGGCGGCGCACGAAGCCGACGGTGTCGGTGAGCAGTAAAGCGCGGCCGGAGGGAAGGGCGAGGCGGCGTGTGGTCGGGTCGAGTGTGGCGAAGAGCTTGTTCGCGGCGAGGACCTCGGAGCCGGTGAGCTTGTTGAGCAGCGAGGACTTGCCGGCATTGGTGTAGCCGACGATCGAGAAGGTCGGGAGCGGGACGCGTTTGCGCTGCTTACGTTGAGTGGCGCGCTGGGCGACGACTTCCGCGAGGTCGCGGCGGACCTTAGCAATCTTATCGCGAATTTTGCGCTGGTCCATTTCCAGCTGCGTCTCGCCGGCGTCGCGCTGCATGGTGCCTCCGCCGCGTTGGCGGTCCAAGTGGGACCACAGACGCTTGAGGCGCGGTAGCATCTGCTGCAGCGCGGCGAGTTCTACCTGGAGCACGGCCTCGCGCGTCTTCGCGCGGGTGATGAAGATATCGAGAATGATCTCCTGACGGTCGATGGCCCGGAGCTTGGCGTCTTTCTCCCAATTGCGCTGCTGCGCGGGCGTGAGCTCGTCGTCGAAGATGATTAGGCCACATTCGTTGTCGCGAGCCAGCTGGGCGATCTCCTCCAGCTTGCCGGAACCAACGAGCGTGCGCGGATTCTCTTCGCGGAGCTTCGCGATGATTGAACCGCGGATTTCGACGCCGACATTGCTGACAAGCTCATGGAGTTCATCGAGCAGCGCCTGGGCTTCTGCGGCCGAGTCGTCTTGGCGTTGCAATCCGA
>JBIILC010000135.1:0-3173 GCA_044232865.1 Opitutales bacterium
CCAGCATGCTCGTGATCCATGCCGTTTATGATTTCGGCCAGAGCCTTACCTGGCGCGGCGTGGTCGAATCGCTGCAAGCCGTCCGCTTCCACGACTCGCTGATCATGTTCTGGTGGTATCCGCTCTACGGTTTCATATCGATCGTCCCGATCTTCCTGGCCGTGCTCAACTGCTGGGATCTGCGCCGACGGATGATCTGATATTGTCCTGCCCCCAGCCCTGGCCCTATCCCTGCGTCCGCTTTAGCGGACGCACTCACTTCTTCCCGAGCTCTTCGCCGCGCTTCTTGGCAGCGATGAGGGCGGAGGCGACGATCTCGCGGAACTTACCGGCTTCCATGGCGTCGAGGCCGGCCTTGGTCGTCCCGCCCGGAGAGGTCACCTGAATGCGAAGGGCCACGGGCGTCTCACCCGTGGCAGCGAGCAGCGCGAGGGAACCGCTAAAGGTCTGGCGGACGAGGAGCTTTGCCTGTTCGGGCGTGAAGCCCAGAGCGACGGCGGCTTCTTCGTAAGCGGCGACGTATTCGAAGAAGAAACCCGGACCGCTGCCCGAGACGGCGGTGACGGCGTCGAACATGGATTCAGGGAGTTCGATCACGGGACCGAGACCGGAGAGGATGGCGTCGACGATCTGGGCGTCGTCTGCGGCCAGCGGAGTCGCGGAACAACGCGCGCTGATACCCTGCCCGACCGCTCCGGGCGTATTCGGCATGGCGCGGGCGACATTGCGAGCGGACGAGAAGAAGGCACCGATGGTCGCGAGGCGCGTGCCGGCGAGGATCGACAGCACGAGCTTGCCCTGCGCCAGCGAGGCGTAGGAATTATCGAGGTCGGTGAACTGCTGGGGCTTGCAGGCGAGTACGATCGCGTCGGCGCCGGCCAGGAGTTCGGCCGGGGTTGCCGCGGCACGGACGCCGGTAGCCTTAGAGAGATCGACGGCGGTGGAATCGTTGCCACCGATGACGGTGATGTCGGCCGGAGCGCAGGCGCCCGAACGAAGTAGGCCCTGCACCATGGCTCCCGCCATGCGTCCGGAACCGATGAAAGCGAGTTTTGGCATGATTAGAGGGCGCGCACGGCGGCGTCGAGGACTTCGCAGGCCTTGTCGATGTCCGCTCCTTCGTGGGCGGTCGAGATGAAGGCGGTCTCGTAAGGCGAAGGTGCGAGGTAGACGCCCTTATCGAGCGCGGTGCGGAAGACCTTGCGATACAGGTCGCCGTTGGAAGCGATGGCTTGGTCGTAGTTACGGACCTTCTCGGTGTTGAAGTAGAGGGAGAACATCGAACCGACCTGCGGGACCTGCAGCGGGATACCCTTGGCCTGAGCGGCGGCAAGCAGCGTGTCGCGGACGCGACGGCCGAGGATGTCGAGGCGCGCATACGGATTCTGAGCCTTCAATTTGCGGACCGAGGCGAGACCGGCGGCCATCGCGAGCGGATTACCCGAGAGCGTACCGGCCTGGTAGACCGGGCCGAGCGGCGCGAGCTTGTCCATGATCTCGACCTTGCCACCAAAGGCGCCAACCGGGAGACCGCCGCCGATGATCTTGCCCATGCAAACGAGATCCGGGACGACGTCATGCAAGCCCTGCGTGCCGGCGAGCGAGAGACGGAAGCCCGTCATCACTTCATCGAAGATAAGCACCGTGCCGTGCTTCGTGCAGAGTTCGCGGAGACCGGCGAGGAAGCCTGCGTCGGGCAGGATCAGGCCGACGTTGGCCGGGAACGGCTCGACGATCAGGCCGGCGATCTGGCCCTGATTGGCGTCAAAGAGCGCCGAGAGCGCCGGGAGATTATTATACTCCGCGACGAGCGTGTCGGCCGCGGTGCCGGGCGTGACGCCGGCAGAATCAGGATTACCCTGCGTGAGCGCGCCGGAGCCGGCCTTCACGAGGAGCGAGTCGACGTGGCCGTGGTAGCAGCCCGAGAACTTGATGATCTTGTTCCGGCCCGTGTATCCGCGGGCGAGGCGGATGGCGGACATGGTGGCCTCGGTGCCGCTGTTGGTCATGCGGACCTTCTTCACCGCTGGGACGCAGGATAGAATCAGTTCGGCCATCTCTACCTCGAGAGGGTTCGGGGTGCCGAAGCTCGTACCGCGATCGAGAGCCTCGCGGATGGCCACACGGATATCCGGGTCGTTATGGCCGTGGATGGCCGGGCCCCAGGTCAGGACGAAGTCCACAAGCTCCTGGTCATCGGCCGTCGTCAGACGGGCGCCGTTGGCCGACTTCGTGAAGAAGGGGGTGCCGCCGACCGAGCGGAAAGCCCGGACCGGGGAATTGACGCCGCCCGGGATCATCGTGAGGGCGCGTTGGAAAAGCTGCTCCGAGGTGTTCACGGCCCAATCTGATGAAGAAACCCCGCCCCGGGGCAAGGGCTGAGTCAGCCGGGCCAGCCCCAAGTCCAATCCCCATAAAATCCTGTTCAACCTCCGGCCTCAGCTTAGCCTGCGACCACCCCCCGATGCGACGTCGCACCGCCCTGCCCCTCTTGCTCATCCCTTGCCTGCTCGGGACCGTTCAGCTGCGCGCCGAACCGCCTCGCGAACTCCGCCCGTTCATCGAGAAACACTGCGTCGACTGCCATGACTCCGACGACGCCAAAGGCGGACTCGATTTCGGCAAACTGCCCTCCGATTTGAACCGGCCCGAGACGCTTGCTAAGTGGGTCCACATCTTCGATCGAGTCGACCAAGGCGAGATGCCGCCGAAGAAGAAGGCCCGACCGGAAGCCAGCGAGAAGGCCAATTTCACGAAGACACTGGCCACGAGCTTGGCCACCGCAGATCAGGCGAACAAGGCCACCGTCCTCCGTCGCCTAAATCGCAACGAACTTGAGCAGACGCTGAACGACCTCCTTGGCATCAACGAAGAGCTCGCCCCGCTGCTGCCCGAAGACGGGCGCGCGCAGGGCTTCGACAAAGTCGGCGAAGCGCTTGACCTTTCCTCAGTGCACCTGCAGCGCACCATGGACGCAGCTCGGCAGGCATTGAGTGCCGCGATGAACAAAGGCGATGCCCCCGAGAAAATCGATAAGACCATCGGCTTCGGGGACGGCCGTAACGCCACGCATATCGGCAAGAGCTGGCACAAGCTCGAGGATGGAAGCGTCGTGGTCTTCAGCGAAGGTGGCTACCCAGCCGTGATGGCGGACTTCGAAGTGACCGTCCCAG
>JBIILC010000011.1:0-35023 GCA_044232865.1 Opitutales bacterium
CTGAAGTCCGTTTCTACGAAGTTCGCGATGGAGGCCGTCTGCTGGGCTCTTTCTACACCGACTGGTTCCCGCGTGAATCGAAAAGGGGAGGGGCCTGGATGAATTTCTTCCGCACCGGCGGCCCGCGCCCGGACGGCTCGTTCGCCCCGCACCTCGGCCTGATGTGCGGCAACTTCACGCCTCCCGTCGCCGGCAAGGAGGCACTACTCAACCACGACGAAGTCACCACGGTCTTCCACGAGTTCGGTCACCTGCTGCATCACCTCCTCAGTGAGGTCGAGGTCGAATCCCTCTCCGGCGTGCGCGTCGCCTGGGACTTCGTCGAACTGCCTTCGCAGATCCTGGAGAACTGGTGCTGGGAGGAAGAGTCCCTCGCCGTCTTCGCTCGCCACCACGAGACCGGGGCCCCGCTGCCGTCCGACCTCCTGGCCAAGCTCGACGCCGCCGCCAACTTCCGCGCCGCCTCGACGTGCATGCGCCAGCTCGCCTTCTCGAAGCTCGACCTCGACCTCCACATCCGGGCTGAGGAGCTCCGCGGCCGCGACCTGGACTCCCATTGGAACGAGGACTTCGCCGACTGGCAGGCCCGGACTACCCGCCGGGGCCCGGCCATGACCCGCCGGTTCAACCACCTCTTCTCGGACGCCACGGGCTACGCAGCTGGTTATTATTCGTATAAGTGGGCCGAAGCCCTCGAGGCCGACGCCTTCACCCGCTTCCTCAAGGAGGGGGTCCTGAACCCCCAGGTGGGGCGGGAACTGAGGGCCAAGGTGCTGTCCAAGGGTAACTCCGAGCCGGCCGAGACACTCTTCCGGGATTTCATGGGCCGTGACCTCGATCCGGAGGCCCTTTTGGAGCGCGACGGGCTGGCCTGAGCCCGCCTCCCCCCGCGGAGTGCCCTGAATCCCGCAATAATTGGGTAACGGAGGCTTATTCCCCTTGCACAAGGGCCTATTTTCCTATGCGTAAGGCCTTTACAGATGAATCTCCGTAACATCGCAGTCATTGCTCACGTCGACCATGGCAAAACGACCCTGACCGACCGACTTCTCTACCAGTCCGGCATGTTCCGTGCCGAGGACCTCGACAAGCTCGCTGGTGGCCAGCACGGCCTGATCATGGACTCGGGCGACCTCGAGCGCGAGCGCGGCATCACGATCACCGCTAAGAACTGCGCGATCAAGTGGACCGACCCTCGCGACCAGAAGGAATATAAGATCAACCTAATCGACACCCCGGGCCACGCCGACTTCGGCGGCGAAGTCGAACGCGTGCTCAATATGGCGGACGGTTGCCTCCTCGTCGTCGACTCCTTCGAAGGCCCGATGCCTCAGACCCGCTTCGTGCTCTCCAAGGCTCTTGCCCTCGGCCTGAAGCCCATCGTCGTCATCAACAAGATCGACAAGGCTTCCGCTCGTCCGGACGCCGTCGTCGACGAAGTCTTCGACTTGCTCGTCGCCCTCGACGCCCCGGAGTCCGCCCTCGATTTCCCGATCATCTACGCTTCTGGCCGCGAAGGCTGGGGTACCCTCGACCGCGCCAAGACCGTGGAAGGCCAGCGCCCGAAGGACCTGATGGACCTCTTCTACACCATCGTCGACAAGATCCCTGAGCCCTACGCCGAAGGTTCCTCCCGCGGCGCCGCCGCCGGTTTCAAGTCCCGCGCCGAGGCTCTCGCTAATCCCCTCCAGATCATGGTGACCGCCATGCTTTACTCCGACTACGTCGGCCGTATCGCCGTCGGCCGCGTGACCGCTGGTAAGATCGCCCCCGGCATGCCTGTCATGATGGTCACCCGCGCGGGTGAGCAGTTCAAGCAGCGCGTCCTCGAGGTTGAAGTCTTTGAAGCCCTCGGCCGCGTCAAGGCTCAGGAAGTCTCCGCCGGCGACATCTGCGCCGTCATCGGCCTCGACCACGTCGAGATTGGTGCGACCATCACCGATATCGAAGACCCCCGTCCGATGACTCCGGTCAGCGTCGACGAGCCCACCGTGACCATGGCCTTCCGCGTCAACGATTCGCCCTTCGCTGGTCGCGACGGCAAGTTCGTCACCGGTCGCCAGGTCGGCGAGCGCCTCATCAAGGAACTCGAGAAGAACGTCGCCCTCCGCGTCGACCGCGAAGTCGGTGCCGACTCCTGGAAGGTCTCGGGCCGTGGCCTGATGCACCTCGGCGTGCTCATCGAAACGATGCGCCGCGAAGGTTATGAACTCTCCGTGGGTAAGCCCACTGTGATTATGAAGCAGATTGACGGCGTCGAGTGCGAGCCTGTCGAAACCCTCGCGGTCGATTGCCCGGAAGCTTCCCAGAGCGACGTGATGTCCCTCGTCCTCGGTCGTCGTGGCGAACTCCGCTCGATGGACGCCAAGGCCGGCACCAGC
This sequence comes from Opitutales bacterium, assembly GCA_044232865.1. Lineage (GTDB taxonomy): Bacteria > Verrucomicrobiota > Verrucomicrobiia > Opitutales > UBA953 > UBA953. The sequence continues at coordinate 2,382 of JBIILC010000011.1, forward strand.
GGCTGGATCCACATGGAATTCAAGGTTCCTTCCCGCGCCCTCTTCGGTCTGCGCACCCTGATGCTCACCACCACCCGTGGCGAAGCCGTCATGTACCACAATCTCCTTGGTTATGAGCCGGTCCGCGGCGAAGCCCCTCACCGCGCCGCCGGCGTGATGATCGGTGGAGAAGGAGGCGCCGTCACGGCCTACTCCCTCGACCGTCTGTACGACCGCGGCGACTTCTTCGTGAAGCCGACCGACGAGATCTACATGGGTCAGATCGTGGGCGAGCATTGCAAGGATAACGACCTCGAGATCAACCTCGTCATCAACAAGAAGCTCTCGAACGTGCGTGCTTCCGGTTCCGACGACGCGGCCAAGATCAAGCCGATGCGCCAGATGTCCCTCGAGGCCTGCCTCGAATATATCGAGTCCGACGAGATGGTCGAAATCACCCCGAACTTCATCCGCATGCGCAAGCGTTACCTCACGGAAAACGAGCGCAAGCGCTTCGACAAGTAAGCTAGCCCGCGAGGGTCAGTTGAAACCGATGACCGCCATCCGCTAGGATGGCGGTTTTCATTTGCCACCTTGCCGAGGGGAGCCGCGCCGCAACTTTCTCGGGCCATTCTACGACCACGTTCCAAGGCGACTTCGCCAGGTCCCAGATCAACAGGTCGTCAAAGGCCTCTGGTTGCGTGAGCCGATAGGCGTCGACGTGAAAGACCTGCCGGCGGCCTTCGTAGACGTTGAGCAGCGCAAAGGATGGGCTAGTGATATCGCCCGCGACGCCCAGGCCGCGCACGAGGCCGCGCACGAAGGTCGTCTTGCCCGCTCCGAGGTCGCCCTCGAGCGCCAGGACGGTGTCTGGGGGCAGCAAGGCCGCGAACGCCTCAGCGGCCCGCTCGGTCTCTTCGCCCGAACGGGTGACGAGTCCGGCAGTCCAAGTCGCGAGTGCGGCGGGTGAGCCCATGGGCGCAGTCTTTGTCGCGGCGTAAGCGGGGGCAACCCCGAACCCTTTCACGCCGCGACCTTGCCGTGGCGTCCGAACTCCAGGGCCAAGGTGCCGGCGATCGCCTGGCAGTAGGCCCGGATGTCGCCAAGGGTAAGTTCAGCGTCGAGGCGATCCTCGAACTTGGAGACCCAGCTCTGGGTCCGGCCCATGCGCCGCGCGACGTCCTTCTGCGAAAGCTCGGCGCTCAGCCGCTGGCAGACGAGTTGCGTGATGACCTTGGTCCGCTCGCCGGCGGCGCGGACTTGCCGAGTGGTCTCGGCCGAAACGATACCGGCTTTACGGAGGTCTTCCACGTTACGGTAGCGGGCTGGGCGGAGAGGTGTGGTAAGTTTAGCCATGAGAGCGGTCTGGTCGGAGTTGTTTGAGAATTTCGTGGACGATTCGAAGGTCACGCTTTTGCGATGATTTATCAGCGATCAATAAGAGGTGAAGGGCGAGGGATTCGTCGTGTGGGTAGGCGTAGAGCCTGGTTTCGCTGAGGCTCTTGCCGTGGCCGCTCTGGTCGAGGGCGATGATTCCGTGGCCTTCATGGTGAAGGCAGCCGGCGTGGACGAGGCCATGGCGGCGGGCGTGGTTTAGGCGAGGGAGGTAGCGGTGGAAGAGGTTGGCGAGGGTGGCGGCGAGTTCGTCGGGATGTTTCTTCCCGTAAGTTTGCGATGTGCGGATGAATTCAGGCGTCGGAGAGGTGTGCCATTCAGTGGAGAGCATGATACATTCCAATTTGGAATACCGTCAAGCATCAGGTTTCCATTTAAATCCCACAACCTAGGGAATCTGAGCGCCGGGCTGATGGTTTCTCCCAAACAAAAGACCCGGCCGAGTGGCCGGGTCTGGTGGGCGGACTGGGGCGTCGCTTACGAGACGATGCCGAGGGGCTTGATGGTCTTCCAGCCGCCGCGGGTGAAGTCGGGGCACTGGATGGGCATGCTGCCGTCTTTTACGGACTTCGCGGAGATCTCAAGAATAGCGGACCAGTCGGCTGCATCGTACACGGTCATGTCGGGGGTGATGCCCTGACGCACGCAGTCGAGCATGCGGTAGTTCATCACGAAATCCATGCCGCCGTGGCCGCCGACCTTCTTGCCGAGTTCGCCGATCTTCTTGATGAGCGGATGCTGGTTGGCCTTCATGAAGGCGGTGAGCTTCTCCTTCTCATACGTCCATTCGTGGCTGCTGTGCTTGACCTTGGGGTCGAGGATCGGGTGCTTATTATCCGCATCGACGGCAAGCCGGGCGGGGTAGCCGAAGAACGTGGCCTGGGTGCCGCACAGGGCGTTGATACGCGAGTAGGGGCGGGGGCTCACGACGTCATGCTGGATCATGATGGTGCGGCCGAGCTGCGTCTTGATGATCGAAGTGTTCATATCGCCGCAGACGAACTTCTCGTCCTTGTGCTTACCCTTGTTCGGCTGGTGCTTGTCGCGGAACTGGGTGAGGTTGAATTCGGGCGACGAGACGGAGACGACGAACTTGAACGCGTCGCCGCGGCCTATGTTCATGTACTGCGCCACCGGGCCAAGGCCGTGCGTGGGGTACAGGTTGCCGTCCATGAAGCGATGGTAGTCGCGGCGCCAGTCGCCTTCGCTGCCGAGCGCCCAGAGGACGCCGCCCGCGAGGTTGTGGATGTAGGCGCACTCGGCATGCTTGAGGTCACCGAAGAACCCCTGGCGAGCGAGGTTCAGGACGAAGAGCTCTTCCTCACCGTAGCAGCAGTTCTCGATGATCGCGCAGTGGCGTTGGGTCTTCTCCGACATGTCCACCAGCTGCCAGCATTCGTCGACCGTGACCGCCGGCGAGACTTCGATGAAGACGTGCTTACCATGCTCCATGGCCTTGAGCGCCATCGGCACGTGCCATTCCCAAGGGGTGGCCACGTAGACAACGTCGATATCATCGCGCGCAATCATCTTTTCCCAGACGTTCTCGTCGCCAAAGTACATGGCGGGCTCCTTGCCGGTAATCTTCTTCACGTTGGCGGCGGCACCCTTGGCGCGGGCTTCGACGATATCGCAAACGGCGACGACTTCGGCGAACGGGATGTTCGCGGCGGAGTTCACGTGACCGCGGCCGCGGCTGAGGCCGATGACGGCGACGCGGACCTTTTCGGTCGGCTTGGTGGTCAGTTCCCAGACGGGCTTATTGCCGGCCGGACGGGGACGGGTGGTCGAGATATCGCGCGCGTTCAGGAGTTTGAGATCGCGAGGGTCGGGCTTGGCATCGGCGGACGGGACGGCGCTGAGGCCGAGGCCGAGGCCCGCGAGGGCACCGAGTTTGAGGAAGTCGCGACGGTTGGAGTTTTCGGGGAGGTTCATGGACGGGAAGGTTTTAGCGGTGGGCGGTTAGCGGTTGGCGGTTGGGAAATAAGACAAAGATGGGGAATGGTGGATTAGGAAATGATTGGGAGGGGTTTGAGGGTCTTCCATCCGCCGCGGGTGAAGTCGGGATAGGCGACGGGGATGCTGCCGTCACGCACGGAGCGGTCGGAGAGGTCGAGGAGAGCGGACCAAGAAGCGGCGTCGTAGACGGTGAAGTCAGGCGTGATGCCTTGGCGGATGCAGTCGAGGAAGCGGTAATTCATGACATGATCCATGCCGCCGTGTCCGCCGACCTTCTTGGCTTCGGCCATCAGCTTCTTGAGCAGAGGGTGCATGTTCGCCGTCATGAACTTCTTCAGTTTATCGCCTTCGTATGTCCAAGAGTGGCTGCTCCGCTTTTCTTTCGGATCCAGCAGCGAACTCGTGTTATCCACGTCGATCGCCAGGCGGTTCGGATAGCCGGCGAAAGTGGCGAGCGAGCCGCTGAGCAGGTTTCCGCGCGTATAGGGGCGCGGGCTGGTGTTGTCGTGCTGGACGACAATCGTGCGGCCGAGCTCAGTCTTTACGATCGTCGTGCTCATGTCGCCGTTGACGAACTTTTCGTCCTTCGACCGGTCGCGGTCTGGCTTCAGTCGTTCGCGCAGCTGGGATAGTCCGAATTCCGGAGACGAGACCGACACGGCGTATTTGAAAGCATCGCCGCGGCCGACGCCCATGTACTGGGAAATCGTGCCGAGGCCGTGGGTGGGGTAGAGGTTGCCCTGGAGGAGCGTCGAATAGCGGCGACGCCAATCGCGACCGACGTCGAGGAAGCTCGCGCCGGGCTTACCGCGCTGGTCGTGGATGTAAGCGCACTCGCCGTGCTTGAGGTCGCCGAAGAAGCCTTGGCGCTGGAGGTTCATGACGAAGAGCTCTTCTTCGCCGTAGCAGCAGTTCTCGAGGATGGGGCAGTGGCGCTGGTATTTTTCAGACGCATCGACGATATCCCAGCACTCATCGACCGTCAGGCCGCAGTTCACTTCAAGGAAAGCGTGCTTGCCGAGCTCCATGGCGCGGATGGCCATCGGCTTGTGCCATTCCCAAGGTGTGGCGACGTAGACGACGTCGATGTCATCCCGGGCGACCATTTTTTCCCAGGCGTTCTCGTCGCCGCTGTAGATGGCGGGCGTCTTGCCCGTCTTCTTGCGGACGATTTCCGCCTGCGCCTTGGCGCGATCATCAAGGATGTCGCAGACTGCGATGACTTCCACGAAGGGCGTCGCCACGGCGGAGGCGACGTGGGCGCGGCCGCGGTTGAGGCCGATGATACCCACGCGAATCTTCTCCATGGGCTTGGTCGTGAGGTCCCAGACGGGTTTGTTGCCAGCCGGCCGCGGGCGGACGGCGCCGATATCGGCGGCGGCCCGACGCATTACTTGGGCGGGATCCGGCTTCGCTTCAGCCGAAGGAATCGCACTTAACCCGAAGCCGAGTCCCGCGAGTGCGCCGAGCTTCAGAAAATCGCGACGGTTACCGGGTTCGGGGGCGTTCATGGGGTCTCTTCAAGACAGCAAAGCTGGCCCGTGGTTGCAACGGATTTGGCCGACCAGCCTCGTCAAATCACCAGCTTATGAAGCCTTGGGCTCCTTTAATCCCAAAGACCGCCAGATTACGAACGGTATGGGCCATAAAACACGGTAGGAGCGAACGGTCCGGATTAAGGGGATTGAAGCGCACGACGTAGAGCCAGAGCGATGTGATGAAGGCGAAGACCGCGCTCACTTTTCCTTCGGGTTCGCTGAGGTCGAAATTATGAATCAGCGCGAAGACGAGTGAGCCGACGATCATCAGTGCGAGTAGCTTGCGACCGAACAACTCGCCTGGCGCGACGAAGCCACGGAAAAGCATTTCTTCGACGATGGAGGCGCCGAGGAGTTGGAAGATGAAGATCGCGGGGAGTACGCTCTGTTGCTCGGTGAGGCCGGCGCGTTTCTCGACGGCGGCTTCGGTGATGGTAATCAGGATGGCTCCGGCAGCGGCGACGAAATAGGCGCCCGTTGGTGCATACGTCGTGCCGGGCCAGAATTTCTCGGGTTCCCCGGTGATGGTCCGCTTACGGCGTTCGCGCGCCCAAGCAACGAGCACGAAGAGGCCGAGGGCGCAGTAGAGCAGAGCTTTAGCGGCGGTGAGATCCATGGAATCAGCGGACGCCGAGTACCCAGGCGCGGTAGCCAGGCGAAGCGTGGTCGGCGACGAAGCTCAGCCACTGCGGAACGGCGTAGGGGTGGCGGGCGTGGACCCATGCTTCGAGGTCGGCACCCTTGTTCGCGGCGAACTTGAAGGTCACGCGGAACTCATCCTCGCTCTCGACCTTGCCTTCCCAGGTGTAGTGGGAGCGAATCGGTCCGTCGACCTGTGCGCAGGCAGCCAGTCCGGCGGCTACTGCGTCGGCGGCGAGGCGGTCGGCTTCATCGCGCGAGGGCAGGGTCGTCAGGGCGATGCCGATGGCTTCAGTCATTCGTTTCGCTGTCGCCCTTGAGGTACTTCTCGGTGATAATTTCAATCAGCATGTCGCGCGCTTCCTTCACGGAGTCGACATGGATGTAGAGGTCGCGGTCTTCGGGCGAGACCATGCCCCATTCTTGGAAGGCTTCGAAGTTGATGGTGTTCTTCCAGAAGGCCGAACCGAAAAGTAGCACCGGGAACTGCTTCTTGGTCTTCTTCGTCTGGATCAGCGTGAGCATCTCGAACAACTCGTCCATCGTGCCAAAGCCGCCGGGGAAGGCCACGAGGGCCTTGGCGAGGTAAAGGAACCAATACTTACGGACGAAGAAGTAATGGAACTCCAAGTCTAGCTCGGGCGTGATGTACGGGTTGTGTTCCTGCTCGAAGGGTAGGGCGATGCCGAGGCCGACGGAACTTCCGCCCGCTTCGTGTGCGCCGCGGTTGGCGGCTTCCATGATGCCGGGTCCGCCGCCGGAGCAGACAAGGAAGCGCTGCCACTCAGGAAGAGTGAGCGACCACTTCGTCATCTCGAAGGCGAGTTCGCGGCACGCTTCGTAATAGGCGGAACTGCGCAGGTCGATCTCGGCGACGCGCACGCGATGCGCGCATTCGGCGTCGGAGCACGTACCAGCGGCGGCGAAAGCCTTGGCTTCTTCGAGGCGTTTGCGGGCGACTTCCTGGGGCAGCGTGCGGGCGGAGCCAAACATCACCACCGTGTTGCGGACGCCGTATTTCTTGAAGCGCAGGTGCGGCTCGGTCATCTCCGTCAGCACGCGGATGCCACGGGCCTGAGGACTGGTCATGAACTCGGGGTTCAGGTAGGCCCGGGGCGGGGTGGGCCTGAGTTTGCCTTTTTCCGGGCTCATACCCCCATCCTCCCCCTCAAAGGGCCATCTGCCAAGCCGGGAAGCGTGGGGCTTGACACCCTCGATGGGGTGTCCTTGGCTGTTCCTTTACAGCCATGCATCCGACCTATCGTCCGTCTAAGATCTCCCGCGCCCGCAAGTGCGGTTTCCGCGCCCGTTCCAAGACCCCCGGTGGCCGTAAGGTTCTGGCCAAGCGCCGTGCCATCGGCCGCAAGCGCCTCGGCGCTTCCTAATCCCTTATGCGTCTCCCGCGGGAGCGTCGAATTCGCGCCTCGGCCGATTTCAACCGCCTCCGCCAAGAAGGCTCGCGACTTGATTGCGGGCCTTTTCTTTTGAATTTTCGCCAGACGGGCGAAAAGGGGCCGGCCCGTTTCGCCGTCATCGCTGCCAAGAAGAACCTGCCTCTGGCGGTGGATCGCAACCGGGCGAAACGCTTGGCTCGCGAACTCTTCCGGACGGACGAGGTCGCTTTCCCGGCCGGCTGGGAGGTCGTGCTGGTCATTCGGTCCGGCATGGTGAAGCGCTCGCTGGCCGAGCTCCGCAAGGTCTATGCCGCCGCGGCGGTCCGCATCCTGGCGTCCAAGGCCGGCCCGGCCGCATGAGCGAACCACGCCCATCCCTCTTGGCGAGCCTGGCCTTGGGCTTCGTTCATTTCTACCAGCGTTTCCTTTCAAAGCCCCTGCACCTGATTCCGGGCTCAGGCTGCCGCTATCATCCGACTTGCTCCTGCTATACCGCCACGGCCCTCGCGCGTTTTGGTTTCTTTAAGGGAGGCTGGATGGGCTTCCGCCGAATCTGCCGCTGTCATCCTTGGGGCGGCTCAGGCGTCGACGATGTGCCCGAGCGATGAAGTCCCTTGGCGGCCGTTTAATTGGCTCGCCCTGAGGTGACGATTTCCCGACTAATCGCTTCGTGAAATCGCTGTTCTTGAAGGTCCTCGGTTCGCGTCAGGGAGGCACGTTGCTCTTGGCTGCCAGTTACGTCCTTCTCGGCACGCTCCTTCGTCTCGGCCTGCTGGTGGCCTCAGCCGGCAGCGTGTCCTGGGGCCTACCGACCTTTGCGGCTTTATTCGTCGGCCTGTTATTCGACCTCTTCATGGCGTGGTTCCTGATCTTGCCGTTCGCAGCTATCAGTTTACTTGGAGGTATTACTAACAGGTCTTGGTGCTTCGTTTTCTTTGGGCCGGTCCTAGTGACATTTTTATTCAAGGGCGGAATTTCACTTTATCTTATCTCCACCCTGATTGGGTTGATTCTCGCTTTGGCCTTCGAATCACTGGAGGGCTTACGTAGGTTCACTTTCGGCAGTGGAGTTCCGGTTTCTGCGGCATTCTGGCGTCGTTGGATACTTGTGCCGGCATGGATCTTCGGCGCGTTTCTCTTCACCTTCTGGAAGAGCTCCGAGATTCTCTTCTGGGAGGAGTTCGGCGTCCGCTTCAACTTCATCGCGGTGGACTACCTCGTCTACACGACCGAGGTGGTGAAGAATATCAAGGAGTCTTATAATCTTCCGCTGATCTTCACCCTCGTGTTCATCGTCGCGATGGGGCTGTTCCTGCTCTGGCGCCGCCTTGGCTTCATCCGTCGGTGGGACGAGGGCGCCGTGGCCGACGCCACGCCGCGCTGGCGTAACTTCGCCGCGCTGCTCGCTCCGTTGCTCACGGTCCTGCTCGTCGCCTATTTCGTTGGCCGCCAAGACCTCAAGCTCGCTTCTACCGCTCATACGTCCATCGGCGAACGCCTCACCGCCGGGCTGCGTCACATGGGCGATCCGCAACCGGGGTGGGACAATAGCTACGACACCGAGCTCGCGAAGAACGGCGAATACGCTTTCTTGGCGGCCTTCTGGGCCAATCAACTGGAATGGAAGCGCTTCTACCCGTCGCGCCCCGACGCCGTCGCGCAACTCCGCGCGACGCTCCTCGCCCAGGGCGGCGAGCCGGCCAGCGCCGACCTCAACGACATCACCCGCCGCATCCAGCCCGCCACGAAGGCCCGCCGTCTCAACGTGATCCAGATCACGATCGAGAGCCTGAGCGCCGAATTCGTGGGCTGCTACGGCTCTCCGGATTACGCCGTGAAGAACCTGACGCCTAACCTTGACCGTATCTCCCGCGAGTCCCTCTGGTTCTCCCGTTGCTACGCCGGTGGCACGCGCACGGTGCGTGGCATGGAGGCTCTCTCCCTGTCGATCCCGCCTATCCCGGGCCAGTCGGTGCTGCGTCGTAAGGGCTGCGAAAATCTCACGACCCTCGGTTCCGTCCTCCGCACGCAGGGTTACGACACCGCTTTCATCTACGGCGGCGACGGTTTTTTCGATAACATGAATTACTTCTTCGGGGCCAACGGCTACCGGGTGGTGGATCTGCCGCGTCAGGAAGCGGCCGGCAAGAAGGCGACTTTCGGCAACGCCTGGGGCGCCTGCGACGAAGATGCTTTCGCCTGGTCAATCGAAGAAGCCGACAAGGCCCATGCGGCCGGCAAGCCCTTCCATCATTTCGTGATGACGACTTCGAATCACCGTCCGTATACCTGGCCGGCGGGCAAGATCGACCCGAAGCTCGTCGGTCGCGAGGGCGGAGTCGCCTACACGGATTACGCGATCGGCGCGTTCCTCAAGGCCGCGCAGGACAAGCCATGGTTCAAGGACACGGTCTTCGTCATCGTGGCCGACCATTGCGCCTCCGTCGCCGGCAAGCGTGAACTCGAGATCCGTAAATACGAGATCCCGCTCTTCATCTGGTCGCCGGGGAACGTCGCCCCCCGTAAGTTCGACACGATGATGAGCCAGATCGACACCGCCCCCACGGTTCTCGGACTCCTGGGCACGAACTACCTTTCCCGCTTTGTCGGCAGCGACGCGCTCAGCCCTTCCTTCCGTCCGCGTGCCTTCATCAGCAATTACCAGAAGGTCGCGGTACTGCATCCCGACGGCTTGCTGACGGTGCTCAAGCCCGTGCGCCAGGCGGTGCAATATCAGGCCGACCTCCTCACGGGTGCGCTGACCCCGGTGACTTCTCCGAATGCCGCTGCGGTGGATGAAGCGATCATCCACTATCAAGGCGCCGATGACCTCTTCAATCATGGCGGACTCCAGAATCCCGTACGTTAACCGCCCCTCGGTGGCCCTTCCGGCGCTGATCCTCGCGGTCATTATCGGCTTCTTCGGTTTTCATGGGACGGGCGGAGAGTGGCTCGACTTCCAGGTTCAGTCTTGGTTCTGGGATGGGCAGGATTGGCTGATTCCGAAGGACGCAGGTTGGTTCCATAGCCTCGCCTATGATGGACCGAAGGTGGGGCTCATTTTGTTCGCGGTGGGGTTACTCTGGGCGATCGCCTTCCCGGCACGCTCGCCGACTTGGCTGGGACGTCGGCGTGCGGTCTTCCTTTTCATCTCGATGGCGATAATCGCTCTCACGTGCACGCAGTTGCGTGATGTCACGCAGATGGCCACTCCGCGGGCGCTCAAGGTCTACGGTGCCATCGCGCCGAACGCGTGGGAGCACCTCCTTTTGTTCGACGTCAAGCCTGTGAATTATCCTAGCAATGCTTTTCCAGCGGGACATGCCAGCGGGGGCTTTGCATTACTGTCCTTGGCTTTCGCTTGGGGGACTGCTTCCGCGTGTCTGCGGGGAGTGCTCATCGGCTGCATCTACGGCGGCGCGATGGGACTCTACCAAATCGCCCGCGGCGAACATTTTCTTTCTCACACGGTGGCGACAGCCGTGCTCGCCTGGCTGATTGCCGCCTGCCTAGCTCGTTGGCTTAAGCCTAACGAAATCAGTTCGACCAGTTGACGAGGTTATCCGCGCGGAACGGGCCAGTGGTGCCGCCGGTCTCGTCGAAATAAGTCCCGGGCACGATGCCGGAGCGGAGCATCGTGGTGCCTCCGGAACTGGCTGGGTCCCAGTATTCACCGAGGGCGAGGATATCGCCTTCGCTCGGGGCATCCACGTAGTTGGCGGACGCGCAGACAAAGAGGAAATTAGGCGACTTCCATTCGAGGTATTTTCCGGCGGTTAAGACGCGGTAGCGGTAATCGTAAGGATTACCCCAGGCGTCGACGAATTCGCTGCAGGCAGGGTTGCCGCCCTTCCAGTCGTCAGCCCCGAGCTTGGAGTTATCGTTGGTGTTGACCTCACCCAGGTTGAGGAAGCTACGCATCGGGGGCTTTGGGACTTCGCTCTCCCTGCCTTTATCGTAATTTTCCAAGGTCGGAGGGGAGCCCGGCGTGGTCGTACGAATGATTTTCCTTCCAATGAGCTGGTCGAGCAGGTCACGACGGTAGCTATCGTCTGTCCCGGTGGCACTGCAAGGGAAGTCGCCGTAGGTCTTGCGGTAGCTCTGACAGGCCATGGCGATGGCCTGAATGTCGCCACGAGACTTGGACTTATTGCGGCTGCTGTTGGCTGATCGGAACAGGCCGAAGGTGATGGCGGAAAGTAGGCCGATGATGCCGATAACGACCAGTAGTTCGATGAGAGTGAAGCCAGAGCGGCGAGCGAGGGGGTGGCGCATGGGGGTGGGTTCAGATGTGGCGGGAGTCGTTCTCGTCTTTCTTGACGTAACCGGAATCCTGACGTTGGTGGTTCACGGCGTTCTTTTTCAGGTAGGCCTGATAGACGTCATCCGCGGACATGCCGAGGACCTGGGCGATGGAAATGAGGAAGTGGAAGAGGTCGATGACCTCGACGCGGGCGTTCTGCTCGTCGAACTTCTGGTACTTGGCCCACCACTTCCAGGGTACGGAGTCGGTTAGCTCGGCCATCTCCTGCTGCATGGCGCGGAGGTAGTTGAGGACCCATTTGATTTTTTCTTCCTCGGTCATGCCGGCGGTTTCGACGCCAATGCGCTTGTTGAGCGCCTGCTGCATCAGGAAGATTTCTTCGAGCTTGTCGGACATGGGTTCAATTAGGGCGGGGAGGCTGCCCTGGGGCAATCCCGGAAGCGCCGCCGGGGCTCCCTGGGTCTTAATTGCTCTTTGCAGGGAAGGGCGGACTGTGCCTACCTGTCCTCGTGTCCGCCACCAGCCTCATCGCTCCCCTCCGCAAGCCGGAAGTCCTCTCCCCAGCGGGGGAATGGGACTGCGTCCGCGCGGCGGTCGAGAACGGCGCGGATGCCGTCTTCTTCGGTGTAGGTCGCTTCAACGCCCGCGTGCGGGCCAAGAATTTCGAGGAGGCTGACCTGCCGGAGCTCATGGCCTATCTGCATGGCCGCGGGGTCAAAGGTTACGTGACCTTCAATACGCTTATCTTCCCCAACGAGCTCGCGGATGCCGCCCGCACGCTCCGCTCGATCATCGCCGCTGGCGTCGACGCCGCCATCGTCCAGGACCCCGGCATCTGTCGCCTCATCCGCCGCATCTCGCCCGACTTCCCGATCCACGCTTCGACGCAGATGACGGTGACCAGCGCTGCCGGCGTCGACTTCGCCCGTGACCTAGGCGCCTCGCTCGCCGTCCTTGGTCGCGAGGTTTCGATTCCGGAGATGCAGAAGATGCAGGCCGAGCAGGCCACTAAGGGCGCTCCGCTCGACCTCGAGGTCTTCGTCCACGGAGCCCTTTGCGTGGCCTACTCCGGCCAGTGCCTAACGAGCGAATCCCTCGGCGGCCGTTCGGCCAATCGCGGCGAATGCGCTCAGGCCTGCCGTCTGCCCTATGAACTCGTGGTGGACGGCGTGGTGCGCGATCTCGGCGACAAGGCCTACCTGCTTTCCCCGCAGGACCTGGCGGGCATCGAGGTCGTCCCCGACCTGATCCGTGCCGGCATCCGTTCGCTGAAGATTGAAGGTCGCCTGAAGTCGCCAGAATATGTCGCTGCGATTACGAAGGCCTACCGCCGTGCGGTCGATGCCGCCTGGGATGCTTTTGCCAAGGGTGCCGACGCCGATCGTGCCGCCCTGCAGGTCCGCCAGGAAGAGGACTACGCGATGCAGATGACGTTCTCGCGCGGCCTATACCCGGGCTGGCTCCGCGGCATCGATAACCAGCAACTCGTCCATGCCCGTTTCGGTAAGAAGCGCGGCGCCTACCTTGGCACGGTCGTCGACGTCGGTACCAACGGCGTAACGATGCGCCTCGAAGGCCCGCTCAAGCCCGGTGACGGCGTTGTCTTTGACCAAGGTAAACCCGCCGAACGCGAGCAGGGCGGCTTCGTCCACGGCCTTGAGCCTGCCCGCGGCGGTCTGACGTTCATCCGCTTCGGCCGCGAAGACGTAGATTGGTCGCAGGTGAAGCCTGGCGCCATTCTCTGGAAGACCAAGGACCAGGAACTCGATAAGCGTCTCCATGATTCCTGGGATCGCGAGAAGGCTAATTACCGCCGCCCATTGCACGCCAAAGTCATCGGCCGACTCGGCCAGCCGCTGCGTGTTGAATTCAATGATGGCGAAGGCCACGTCGTCGCCGGCGAGACCACGATGCCGTGCGCTGCGGCGGAAAAACGTCCGATGGATGTGACCACGCTACGCGACCAGCTGGGACGCTTGGGTGACACGGGCTTCGAGATGGGCGAAATGCAGGTGGACCTCGAGGGCGCGCTCATCATTCCCGTCAGCGAACTCAACCGTCTCCGCCGCGACCTCTCCGAACAGATTTCCAAGCTCCGCAGCCTGCCGCTCCGCTGGACGCTCCTGCCTTTCGATGAGGAAGCGACCAAGGTCGCTCCCTTCGAGCCTAAGCGCCCGGGCGAAGCGGAGATCATCGTTGTCATTCGAGAGCCCGAGCAACTGGATCCCGCCCTCGCGAGTGGCGCCCGCGTTATCTACGCTGAATACGAGGACCCGAAGAAGTTCCGTGCCGCCGTCGCCCGCGTCCGCGCTTACGAGCAGGAAGCCGGTCGTAAGGTCGAGTTTTGGGCCATGGGCCCGCGCATCCATAAGCAGGGCGAAGCACGTATCAGTGAAATCGTCCTCTCCTGCGAGGCTGACGGCTACCTAGTCCGTAATCATGAGGATTTCCGGGCCTTTAAGGGTAAGCGACTCCGCGCCGATTTCTCCCTGAACGTCGCCAATGGGCTCACCGCCGAGTGGCTCATGCGCGAGCACGCCCTCGAAGGGTTGACGGTCTCCTATGATCTCAATTCGGAGCAGGTGACGGCCTTATTCCAATCCGCGCCGCCAGAGTGGTTTGAGGTCACCATCCATCAGCATATGCCGATGTTCCATATGGAGCACTGTGTCTTCTGCGCCTTCCTCTCCAAGGGTAAGGATTACCGCGATTGCGGCCGCCCCTGCGAGACCCACCGCGTCAAGCTGCGCGACCGCGTCGGTGCCGAGCACATCCTTAAGGCCGACGCCGGCTGCCGCAATACGCTCTTCAATTCGCGGGCCCAGACGGGCGCGGAATACGTCACGCAACTTCTGTCCCTCGGCGTCCGCCGCTTCCGCGTCGAGTTCGTCGATGAGGATGCGTCCACGGTCACGCGCACGCTCGAGAAATATCAAGCCCTCCTCAAGGGTGACCTCGATGGCACCGCGCTCTGGAACGACCTCAAGGTCCTCAACCAGCTCGGCGTCACGCGTGGGACGATGAGGGTAAAGCTCTGATTACTCCTCGCCGCGGAGGCGAGGGAGTAGGCCGGTGATGCGGCGTGAATCCGAAGCATTGCGCACGGCCATCGCGTAAGCGGTGGGATCGCCGACGAGGATGACCTGCTTGCGGCCGCGCGTGACGGCGGTGTAGACGAGATTGCGCGCGAGCATGATGCTGTGCTGGCGGAGTAAGGGGACGACGACCGCCGGAAACTCGGATCCCTGGGACTTGTGGATGCTGACCGCATAGGCGAGGTGCAGATCGCCCTGTTCGCCGCGTTCGAGCTCCACGCGGGCGCCGTCGAAATCGATCAGCAGCGTGCCTTCCTCGTTCTGGCCGAGCACCACGCCAAAGTCACCGTTGAAGACGTTCTTGTCGTAGTTGTTACGGGTCTGGATGACCTTATCCCCCGGCTGGATGCGGCCCGGGCGCGCATCGGCCCCCCGCAGGCGGCCTTGCAGTGCTTGGTTGAAGGCCTGGATGCCGCCCGTGCCCTTGTGCATCGGGGCGAGCACCTGGATATCACGTAAGGGATCGAAGCGGAGTGCCTTCGGGAGGATGTCGCAGCAGAGCTTCGTCACCATTGCCACGCAGGCTTCCGGATCGTCGACGCGCACGAAGTGAATGTCCTGAGTGAAGTCGAGTTTTGCGGGATCCTCGACCGGCGTGGGCGGGGTGGTGTCGGCGTGCAGGATGCCGTGGGCGACGGTGACGATGCCACTTCGGGCTCCTTGGCGGAAGACCGTATCGAGTCGCGTGACCGCGGCGGCGCCGGAATCGATGAGGTCGCCGAGCACGTTGCCCGCGCCGACGGAAGGGAGCTGATTGACGTCGCCGACGAGCAGGAGGTGGGCGGTGCCGGGGACGGCGCGCAGGAGCGAGGCCGCGAGCTTCGTGTCCAGCATTGAGGATTCGTCAATGATGACGAAGTCCGTCGCGAGCGGGTTCTCGGCGTTGGCGGTGAAACCGCCAGCCGCTGGGTCGAACTTGAGGAGCCGATGAATCGTCGAGGCCTGGACGCGCGTTGCTTCCGTCATGCGTTTTGCGGCGCGGCCCGTGGGCGCGCCGAGGGCCATGCGTACGCGCTTGGCGCTGAGGATGTCGCACAGCGCCTTGAGAATCGTCGTCTTGCCGGTGCCGGGTCCGCCGGTGAGCACGGTGACCTTGTTCTGCAACGCCATGAGCACGCCCGCCGCCTGCGCGGGCGAGAAGGCGAAGCCGGCGCGAGTCTGGGCCCATTCCACGGCCTTATCGGCGACGATGGTCGGCAGGCCCGAAGGCGTGGCGAGGAAGCGCTGGATCGAGGCGGCGATGGACTTCTCAGCGTTCTCCTGTGGACGGAGTTGGACGAGGCGAACGCCGCGCGTAGAGAGCACGCCGACAGCCTTTTCTTCCATCAATTTGCGGAGGCGGTCATGAACGATTGTTTTGTCGACCTCGAGGAGTTCGGTGGCTTTTTCGAGTAGGCCTTCGTCGGGGAAGGCGCTGTGGCCTTCGCCTTCGAGTTCTTCGAGCGTGTGCAGGATGCCGGCGTCGACGCGCTGCGGGCCTGCGGTCGGTAGACCAAGGTTGCGGGCAATCTTATCGGCCGTCTTAAAGCCAACGCCTTCGACCTCGCGGCACACGCGATAGGGTTCGCTCGTCAGAACCTTCTTGGCGTCTTGGCCGTAGGCTTTAACGATGCGAATGCAGAGGGCGTTGGTCACGCCGTAGGTCTGCAGGAAGACCATCACTTCGCGCAGGGCCTTCTGGTCATCCCAGGCGGCCTTGATGGCCTTCGCGCGACCGGGTCCGATGCCATCGACTTCGCGGAGGCGGCCCGACTGGTTGGAGATGATATCGAAAGTGCGGACGCCGAACTTTGCGACGATCTTGTCAGCATAGGTCTTGCCGATGCCCTTGATGAGCCCACTGCCAAGGTATTTGCGGATGCCGTGGACGGACGAAGGAAGACGTGAACTGAACGTGCGCACGCGCAGCTGCGGGCCGTGCGAAGGGTGGCGCTCCCAATGCCCAGTGACGTCGACGGTCTCGCCGCACTGCAGGCCGGTCATGTTTCCGAGGATGATCACCTTCTCGCCGGCTTCCGGCGCGAGTTCCGCAATCGTGAAATGCGTCTCCTCATCAAGCCACAGGATGCGCTCGACCACGCCCGAAAGGGTGGTTTCGGGTCCGCGCGGCGGTTCGCGTGGCGGCGACATGCGGGAAGCCAATCATCCCCGCGGGGCGGGGGCGAAACGAAAATCAGCCTAGACCGAAGAGCTCGCGACCCAGTTCGGGGAGCCCGGCGTGGACCGTGTCCGGGGCGTAGGGGGCGAGTTCCTCGGCAGTGTGGCTGCCGGTCGTCACGCAGTGAATCGCCGCCAGCTTGCCGTTGCGGGCCGTGGAGATGTCGAAAGGCGAGTCGCCGACCATGACGGTCCGGGCGGCGTCCGCCTTGAGGGTCGAGAGCACGAAGTGGGTGAACTCCGGCTGGGGCTTGCGCCAGGGGTGGACGTTGGTGCCGTAGACCGCATCGACAGCGTCATCCAGCCCGAGGTGCTCCATGATCTTCTTCGAGTTGGAGTCGTCCTTGTTCGTGTACACCGCGACCCGGACGCCTTTGGCGCGCAGGCCGACGAGGATTTCGCGGCAGCCGGGGTAGGCGCGTAGGCCGTGGTACATCACGGAAGGGAAGTGTTCGCGGAACAAGCGCGTCGCGGTGGGGGCGTTGGCTTCGCCGGCCAGCTTGACGACCGTCACATTGACCGATCCGCCGACGGCGCGACGGATCTGCTCCAAGGTCACGCCGGGTAGCCCCATCATGCTCATCACGTCGTCGTAACAGCGGTGGATGGCTTCGAAGTTGTCGACCAGGGTGCCGTCGAGGTCGAAAAGGACGGTTTCAGGAAGGGGGCGGGCCATACTGCGCTTAATCAGGAGGCAGTGAGGCGAGATTCCAAGTTTGGATTTGCACGCTTAGCCTGCTCCCCTAGGTTGCCGCCACATTCCTATGAGCTTCTCGCTGGACCTTACCAAGCCCCTCGGCCGCCTCGGCCTGGCCATCAACACCCTCGTTCTCGGCGTCGTCTTCTACGGCATCTCCGTCGGCGCCTACCACTACATGACCCATACTCTTCCCGAGTCTGGTGCCCATGCCAAGGAGACTGCCGTGAAGTCCGCGCTGGTGGAGAAGGCCGTCGCCAAGGCCAAGACCGCCGCCAAGGGCAAGGCTTTCGACGAGAAGGCCGCCATCGCTGCGGCGGAAGCCGCCGCCGAGCCTGAAGTGAAGAAGCAGGCCAAAGAGATTCATCACAAAGCCGCCGAAATCTGGGCTCCGTTCGCCATCTTCCTGCTGATCATCTCGGCCATCTTCTTCGCCGGTTTCCTCTCCGTCTATGTCCAGCGTCGCGCCAACGATGGCGGCCTGAAGGGTCTCTGGATCTTCACCAATCACCTCGGTGCCTGGGCCTTTGCCAGCTACGTGGCCTTCTATCCTTACCTCGCTGACCACGGTCTGCGTAACGCTTGGGCGCCCGCCTTCATCGGCGGCTTGGTGCTCCTCTTGCCAGTACTCTTTGCGGGCGAAGGTCATCACGACCATGATCATGGCGATGGCCACGATCACGGCCACACCCACTGAGTCGGCTCAGAGCGGCGCGGTGGCGCCGAAGTCGAAAACCGTGTGACTGATCAGGCCTCGCTCCAATACGGCGAGGTCTGATTGTTTATCGGTGGTGAGGTTCTCGCCGTCATTCCAGGCGAAGGAGAAGCCCTGCGCCGAACGTTTGAAGAGGGAGCCGTGGCGGACGAGCGCCGGTGTGCTTCGTTCCATCGCGGTGTCG
The DNA here is from genome assembly GCA_044232865.1 of Opitutales bacterium. Classification (GTDB taxonomy): domain Bacteria; phylum Verrucomicrobiota; class Verrucomicrobiia; order Opitutales; family UBA953; genus UBA953. The sequence continues at coordinate 20,398 of JBIILC010000011.1, forward strand.
TCGGTGACATTCGCGGGGTAGTTGAGGCTATGCACGTGCAGATCGTGGCTCGGCAGGCCGACGCGTCCCTTGGCGAAGCGGGCGGCGTGGCGGCAGGCGGCCTCGAGGTGCGGACGGAGGGCCGGCGGGCAGAGGGATGAATTCCGGTGCACCTGTTCGAAGAGGGATTGCTCGAGGTCAAGGGAGCAAGCCACGGCCGGCAGGCCCCAAGCGGTGCCTTCGGTTGCGCCAGCGAGGGTGCCGGAGCTCAGGCAGAGCGGCATGGTGGCGTTGAAGCCGATGTTGATGCCGGAGAGGACTACATCGGGCTTTACGGGCATCAGGTGGCCGAGGGCGATGTTGACGCAGTCAGAGGGGGTTCCGTCGATAGACCAGGCCTGGCGGCCCAGGTTCGGGTAATCGGCGAGGGTGACTTCGCGGTGGCGGCTAAAGGCGCGGCCAATCCAGCTGCGTTCGCCCGAGGGGGCGGCGACAACGACGTCGAAGCCTTCGGCTATGCAGGCGGCGACCAGGGCGTGGAGGAAGGCGGCGTTGATGCCGTCGTCGTTGGTCAGCAGGGCTACGGGCTTCATCCTAAGGTCATTGATTGGCTTCAGCCGGTCCGGCTTCAAGTCCGGCGATTTGGTCGCGGAGGACGGCTGCCGTCTCGTAGTCCTCTTCCTTGAGCGCGGATTTAAGGAGGACGCGGGCCTTGGTCAGCTTGGCCTCACGGTCGGCGGCGGCATCGTACGGGCGGCGGCCATGGTGTTCCAGGCCCGGCTGGATGCGGGCGATCGTGGCCAAGGCCTGGGGGGCATGCGCCTCGTAGCAGGTGGCGCAGCCGAAGCGATGGACCCGGTCGAAGTCGGCCCACCGGAAGCCGCAGGTGGGGCATTTGCCTCGGCCGACGGGGGTGGGGACGGTCAGCTTGAGCCCGAGCGCGAGGGAGGGCAGGATGGAGTCCGAGAGCAGGGAGGGACAGCCTTGGCAGCAGGCATAGGTCTCCGCCTTCCCCCCGGCGACGAGGGTGAAGTAGACGGCGGCGTTCTGGATGCAGCCCTGGCAGGATGGCGGACGAGGAATCAAGCACTCCGACCATGCACGCGAACGGCTGCCGATTCAAGTGCGACCACGAACCTTTTCAGGTTGAAGCCATCCCGATGGCGGATTGCCTATGAAAGTGATGCTTTCTCCCGTCCTCATGATCGTGCTAGCTGACTCGGCGAAGGGTGCTCTCTGGTATTTCCAGCAGATGGATTCCGCCGGACTGGCTGTCGCAGGCGTCCTGCTCATCTGCTCCTTCATTGGTTGGGGTGCGATGATCGGTAAATGGTCTGACGTCCAAGAACTCCGCCGTCGTAACCACGCGTTCGAGCGTCGCTTGCGCGATGAGCCTTCCGTCGTCGCTCTCAACTTCCCCCGCGGTTCGAATCTCGGACCTTATGAATTCCTCGTCGCTGAAGCAGTGTCCGCTGTGCAGCGCCACAAAGGTCGCCTCGTCCGTCAGTCCGACGTCACCTTGTGCATGGGCCATGTCGAGAACGCCGTCCAGCGTGGCGTCGCCCGCACGATGGTCAAATACGAGGACAAGATGGTCATCCTCAGTTCGCTCGTTTCCGGCGGCCCGTTCCTCGGCCTACTCGGCACGGTGTGGGGAGTGATGGTCACGTTCGGTGCGCTGACCGAGAAGGCGAGTATCGCGCAGCTCGCTCCTGGCGTCTGCGGCGCACTCGTTACCACGACGCTTGGCCTGCTCGTCGCGATTCCCGCCACCTTCGGCTACAACTATCTGCTCACGCAGGTGAAGATCATGACGACGGAGCTAGAGAATTTCGCGAGCTCGCTCGCCGACCGCGTCGAACTCGAGCTCGAGGGTGAAGCTCGCCGCAACTTTGAAGCGGTGCAGGAGCGCGAGCGCCTCCTTCGCGCCTCCGCCCCGGCGTCTCCTGCCGCTGTTGCCGCGTCGGCCACCTCGGCGCCGATCGCCACCGAGCCGCCGGCCGCTTTGCCGGGTTGGGAAGACGCCCAGTAAGCCCGCATGGCCCGCTCCTTCTCCAGACCCAATCGGCTCCACGTCATCAGCGAGCTGAACGTGACGCCAATGCTCGACCTCTGCTTCGTGCTGTTGATTATTTTTATGATCGCGACGCCAGTGCTGGAGCAGACCACTGCGGTTAATCTGCCCAAGGCAGATAAGGGCGCGGGTAAGACGCCGGACACGAAGGCGCAGTACCGCATCGTGACCATCGACCGTAATGGCGCCTATGCGATCGGCGCTCGCCCTGTCACCTTTGCCCAGCTTGAGGCGGAGTTCGCTAGTCTGGCGGCACTACCCGAGGCTGACCAACCAGTCGTCCGCATCCGCGGCGACGGTGTGTTGGCCTTCCAGAAGATCATCGACGTCCTCTCTGCGGCCAAGGCCAAGGGCCTGACGAAGGCGTCCTTCGATACCGAGACGCGCTGAGATGTCGAGCGGAGGAAAAGCCTGGATCGGTTCCGTCGCAGTCCACCTCGGCGTCGTCGTCGCGATTATCGGATTTTCTTGGTATGCCGCGCGTCATGGCGGCGAAACCATTGAGGCCTACGACCCTATTCTGGTCGATCTGAATGGTATCCCCGGCAAGCGACCGGGCGAGATCGGCAAGGTCGCCGGCGTCGCCAAGGGTTCCGAGTCTGGTTCGAACAGCGGCGTCGCCCGCATCCATCTTAAGAAGCTCGACGTCGACAAGATTCTCCGTGACCGCGCCCAGGCGGAGCAAGCCGCGCAGTCTTCAACGAACTCGCCCAAGACGATGACTAAGGCTGCAAGCAAGAGCGGCACGAGCAGCAATAATCCCAAGAAGATGACGCTCGGAGAATTCAATAACACGAAGGGCGGTAAGGCCGGCTCGGCTTCCAAGGTCGGCGGTATCGGCGGCATTTCCGTCAAGAAGGGTCGATCGTATGGCGAAGGTGATAACGGCGGCGACGGTGGTTCCGCTTCGGAGCGGCAACTCTACGCTGGCGAAGTCGAGGCTAAGCTCCGGAGCGCTTGGAACGAAATCCTCGCGGCCGAGGGCGCCTCGATTGCTTCCGCGGGCTCCTGTGGTGTCACGGTCGCCATTGATGCTTCCGGGTTCGCCAGTTTTTCTGGTTGGGTGAACTCCCCGTCTGACTCACGTATGGCCGAGTTGGTCAAACGCGCCTGTGGAAGGATTGGCAACTGCGGCAAACCGCCGGGCGGCAAGGCCTTCAAAATCGACTTCAGTAAGATCAGCGCGAGCGACGGCTGAGCCGGCTCAGTCGCGGATCTCGAGCACGATCTGGACCTCAACGGAGACACCGAGGGGTAGCCCGTTCACGGAGACCGCCGCGCGCGCGTGCTTGCCGGCGTCGCCAAAGACTTGGAGCAGGAACTCCGAGGCACCGTTAAGCACCTTCGGGCTGTCGCTGAAGCCGTCGACGCCGTTGACGAAACCGTTGACCATCACCACGCGGCTGATGCGGTCCAGCGAGCCGAGGGCGGCTTTGGCGTTGGCAAGCGCGTTGAGCACGCAAAGTTTGGCTGCCTCGGCGGCTTGGGTGATGTCGACTTCGCGGCCGACCTTGCCGAGCGATGTCACCTTGCCGTCCTGCATCGGTAGAGTGCCGGCGAGGTAGAGTAAATTACCCGTTCGGACGGCCGGGACATAGGCACCGGCGGCGGTGGGAGGGGTCGGCAGGGTGATGCCTAGTTCGGTGAGGCGGGCTTCGACGGAGGACATAAGTTTAGACCCAATACTTGGGCCAGCGGGCTTCGCGGCGCAAGTTGTGGTAGAAGAGGGCGACGAGGACGATCAAGGCCGCGCCGGCGAGGGTGGGGAAAATCAGGAAAGTCCAGCTTGGCTTAAGGGCGAAGATAATGAGGGGATTCGAGCAGGCCGGTGGGTGCACGGTGCGCGTGAGCTTCATCAAGCCGATGGCCGTGCCGACGGCGAGTGCGTCGCACCACCAGGAGACGGGGCAGAAATGCAGGAAGATCAGGCCGACGGTGGCGCCGATGAGATGGCCGAGGATGACGTTACGTGGCTGGCAGAAAGGAGAATCAGGGTAGGCGAAGACGAGCAGCGAACTGGCGCCGAAGGTGCCGAGCAGGAGCATGACTTCCAGTTCGTGGGTCACGTAAGAGAGTCCACCGATGACGGCGATCGCCGCGACAACGGTTGCCAGAATGACTGATAGCGAGGAGCGCGGCGGAGGGCTGGCCCCGTCGCCGCGCATCTTCTTCAGGAGTTCCAAGGAGGCGAGGCCGACGGCCTTACTTCAGGGTCTTGATGCCAGCCAGGAGCTCCTGCACAAGTTCACGGCTGCGGGCCTTCACCTCGCGGTTCAGCGTCGTGTCGGAGGTGCCCATCGCGCGCTTCGACTGGGAGTAGGACTGGGCGAGGACGGCTTCCTTGTTGCGGGTGATTGTGGCGTTGTCGCGCACGGCTAGGATGACGTCGGCGTTGTAGCGGCCGAGGCCGCGGTCGAGGCGGACCTCAATGGTCAGGAGGGGCGTAGTGGTCTCCGGCGTCAGGCCATCGACCGAGCGCGGCACGATGTTGGCGCGGCGCATCTCGAGCTCCATCGCGTCGCGGATTTCGCCGCGCAGGTCGGCATCCTCAGGGCGACTTTCGGACGTGGTGACGTCGATGAAGAAGAAGGTGATGCCGCGGAGCTTGGCAAAGGACTTGTCGTCGGCCGGCGACGGACCGGAGGGGAAGGCTTGGGCGTGGCCGGAGACGGCGGCGAGGGTGGCTAACAGAGCGAGGGCGAGGGAGCGCATGGGAATGAAGTTAGATTAGGTGAGGGGAGGTTCCGTTCAATCCCCTTTCGCGGGGACGAGTCGGACGGCCGTGAAAGGGTGCTGGTTGAGCAGGGTGGGATACCAGCCTTGCACCTCGGGGCGGATGAGGAACTTGTTCTTGTTGAAGACGACGGGTAGGATGGGCGCTTGGCTGATGAGGCGGGCCTCCGCCTGCTGGAAATAACCGAAGCGCTTGGTCATATCGGTCTCCTTGGTCGCCAGTCCGAGGAGGCGGTCGTATTCGGCGTCGCTCCAGTTGGATTGGTTGAGTTCGTTCCCGGTGACGAGCATCTCGAGGAAGGTGTTCGGGTCGTTATAGTCGCCAACCCAGGCCCCGCGGCAGAGGTGGAATTCGCCTTTGCGCATGGCGGATAGGTAGACCTTCCACTCAAGGTTGCGTAGTTCGACCTCCACGCCGAGCTCCCGGCGCCACATTTCCTGATAGGCTTGGGCCACCATCTGCGACCCTTCCGATGTGTTGTAGAGGTAATCGAATTTAGGTAGGCCTTTCCCGCCGGGGTAGCCGGCTTCGGCGAGCAGGCGGCGAGCCTCGTTCGCATCCTGCTTCCATCGAGCGGTCGGCTGGAAGCCGCCGGTGCCGGGCGGAGTGAAGTGTAACGCCGGGGCCTCGCCGGCGCGCAGGACTTTCTCCGCGATGAGATTCCGGTCGATCGCCATGCCGAGCGCTTGGCGGACGCGCGGATCGAGCAGCGCCTTGCGGGCCGCGAGGTCAGCTGGCTTCGTTTCCTTGATGTCGCAATTCACCCAAACGAAGACGGTCGCCAAGAACGGATCAAGCCGTAGCTGCGGGGCCTTCTGCTCACGGAGTTTAGCGACCTTGTACGGCGGCACCGCGCCGGTGATGTGCAGTTCGCCGCCGCGGAAGGCACGCTCTTCGGCGAAGAGGTCGGAGATGGCGCGGAATTCGACGGCGTTGAGCGAGACCTCCTGGGCGTTCCAGTAGCGCGGGTTCTTGCGTACGACGACGCGGCGGGCCACTTCCCATTTTTCTAAGGTGAAGGCGCCATTGCCCACGAGCGAGCCAGGTCGGGTCCAAAGCGTATTGAGCGAATCCATTTTGCCGTGCTTCAAGATCGTCCCGGGGTGCACGGGGATCCAGCTGTGGTGGCAGAGGAGCTGCAGGAAGTAAGGAATGGGATCCTCAAGCTCGATGACGAGCGTGCGCGCGTCGGGGGCGCGGAGTCCGACGGTCTTGAAGTCCTTAGATTTGCTGGTGTGGAAATGCTTGGCGCCACGTATGCCGTGTAGCATCGAGGCGTATTCCGCGCCAAAGCTCGGCGTGAGCATCCGCTCATAACTGAAAAGGAAATCGGCGGTGGTCACGGGGTCGCCGTTCGACCAGCGGGCATTCTCGCGCAGGCGGAAGGTCCAAGTCTTGCCGTCCTTCGACATCGTCCAGCTTTCGGCGACGCCCGGGATGGGGTGTAGGTCCTTCGGATCGTAATTCACCAAGCCTTCGAAGAGCGCGGCGATGATGTGGCTTTCGCTGAGCCCAGTGATCGTCTGCGGATCGAGCCCCGAGGGCTCGGCCATATTATTGATAATCAGGTAGCCTTCGGCCGCCTTCTTCTCGGCGGTCGTCTTGCCGTCGCCGCAGCCCACGAGCAGGCCCGCTAAGGCGAGCAGGGCGGCCGTCCAATGGAGCGGGGGGCGAAGCATGTGGGAGATTAGGCCCGTGGTCGGCCGGAGGGCAAGGCGTCTGGATGGGCTCTTTACTCCCCTCGGCGGGCTTCCTAGAAATGACCCATGATCACCCCGACCCGTCGCGACCTCGCCGTCGCTGCCCTGACTGCCTCCGTCTGCCTAGGCCTCCTCGGCTTCATTGGCCAAGACCGCCTCGCCGCCACCGTCCCGGCCCCGAAGCCTATCATGGGTTCGATGGCCTTCGATTGGGAGAAGCTGGTCGTCAAGCCCACCAAGATCGGCGCCTACCGCAAAGTCTGCCAGGCCCCGACCGCGACCCTCGACGAACTTGAATATCACATTACGACGTTAAATCCTGGCCAGGCGCCGCACCCGCCCCACCAGCACGCCGATGAAGAACTGCTCATCGTGAAGGAGGGAACCGTCGAGGCCCTCGTTGCTGGCGACTGGGTGAAACTCGGACCGGGCTCCGTCATCTTCCAGGCCGCCAATATCGACCACGCCATCCGTAATGCCGGCGAGGGGCAGGCGACCTATCACGTGATTAAGTGGAATTCGCCTGGCATGCTGGCCAAGCGCGACGCGGCGAGGGCCGCGGCCAAGGCTGCCGCGAAATAAGCCAAAGCATATGGGCGTCCCGAGGGACGCCCTTATGCTTGCTTCGAACAGGGGGAATTAGATGGCGGCAGGGCCGCGTTCGCCGGTGCGAATGCGGATGACGTCAGTAAGGCCGATTACGAAGATTTTACCGTCGCCGATCTTACCCGTCTGGGCAGCCTTGGAAATCGTGGCGATGGCCTTCTCGACCTGCTCGTCAGCGACGGCGGCCTCGATTTTCACCTTGGGGAGGAAATCGACGGTGTATTCAGAACCGCGGTAGATCTCCGTGTGACCCTTCTGGCGGCCGAAGCCCTTGACTTCAGTTACGGTCATACCCTCGATGCCGATTTCGGCGAGAGCGTCCTTAACTTCTTCAAGTTTGAAGGGTTTGATGATGGCGACGACGAGCTTCATGGTGGTGTGTTTAGGTTGGGTTAGGCGTTCGGTTGAGCAAGACCACTTATGCATCACCCGTGCCAAGTCCCGGGAAAGGGGTGCGGGCCTTACGATTGACTATTTTTAAGCAGCACATCCGACACGCCAGCCATTTTTTCGGCAGATTTAAGACCGGGGGCGAGTTCGATCCCGCTGTTTAGGTCGAAAAAGCCTGCTCCGGACTTCGCGGCCGCAGCGATATTATCTGGCCCCAGCCCCCCGGCGAGAATCCACAGGCTTTGCGGGTATTTTTGCACGAGTTTCTGGAAGCGGGTCCAGTCCGAGACCTTGCCGGTGCCCCCGAAGGCATCTTTGGCGTGCGCATCGTGCACGAAGCCTTCGGCGAGAGGAATGAGGTCGGCGGGCCATTCGGCGCCGTCCGCGAGCTTAGGGGCCAACCAGAGATGCTTTACGCCCAGCTGGGCGGAGAGGGCCTTGGGGTCGCACTCGTTCTTCGCCGGATCGAAGTGGGCCTGGACGATCGCGAAGCCTTCGGCGATGAGTGCGGCGGCTTCAGCGACGGTGGGGTTCACGGTTACGGCGATACGCTTATCCGCCGGAACTTCGCGCAGCAGCGCGGCGCGGGCGTCGGCGGGCACGAAACGAGGCGAACCGCTCCAGCAATTGATGCCGAGATAATCAGCTCCCGAGGCCAGGGACATGGTGGCGTCGGCGGCGCGGGTGATTCCGCAGACCTTGATGCGCGCCGTGCCGATCATGCGAGGGCTTCGATCACCGCGTTGCGAATAGCGATGGCGGTCGGGGCGGAGGCAGTGCCGGCCAGCGGGATACCAGCTTTGCGCAACGCATCCGCGGTGGTGGCGCCGATGGCCACGGCCTTGGGTTGGCGCGCACCGGCATCGGGGCGAAGGGCTGCGGCTTGGTGCAGGAACGATTCCACGGCGGAAGGGCTGGCGAAGACGATGATGTCCGCGCCGCGCCGGCGGAACTCAGCCGCCTCGGGCGATTCGGCGACGGACTTCTCCTCGGTGGCGTAGACTTTGATGACGTCGACAATCCCCATCGCACCGTCGGCGAGCAGGCGAGGAAGTTCGGGGGTGTTGAGGTTGCCGGTGACGACGAGGATCTTCTGGTTCTCGACGTCGTATTTGTTCATCAGCTCGCGGCCGAGCGATAAGGCATCGTTCTGCGTGGCGGTGAGGTCGCTTTCCAGGTGGTACTGACGCAGGGCCTTCTCGGTCGCGGGGCCGAGGCAGGCGAAACGCACGCCGCCGACGGAACGAATATCCGTGAAGCGCTCAAAGAAGCGGTCGAAGAATCCGCGCACCCCGTTAGCGCTGGTGAAGATGAGCCAGTCGTATTCGCCCATGGCGTCGAGGACTTCGCTGAGGACGGTGTCATCGGGCTCGAACTTGATCTCAAGCAGCGGGAGTTCAGAGACCGCTGCGCCGGCGTCGACGAGCGCGGTCTTCCAGTCGGCACCACGTCCTTCCGGACGGGTGAGGACGACGAGACGATCGCGAAGGGGGAGTTTGCTCATAGTCAGCGGGGCAGGATCTGGCGGAGGATATCGTCGGCCAAGGCGGAAGCCGTGGCGAGGTCGGTGACGGGGAAGTCTAATTCGCGGCGACCGAAGTCGGCGCGGAAGAGGTGGACGCGACCCACGGCGTGGTGGCACGCGAACGCAGTGTGGCAGCCTTCGCCGAGCTTGGTCAGGAACAGGCGCTCGACGGTCACGGAATACGTCGTGCTGGCGCAGCCAGCGGAGATGTAGTGTGCGATATCGGCGGAGCGGGATTGGAGCGCGACGGCGCCCTGGCCGGCGGCGGGCACCATGTCGGTGAGTGAGACTGGCTCGAAGGAAAGGCCGGGCCATTCCTTGATGCCGAGGCGATTGAGTCCGGAAGCAGCGAGGTAGGAGGCGTCCGCGTCGCCGTTGGCGAGCTTCTTCAGGCGCGTGTCGACGTTACCACGCAGTTCAGTCCACTGCGCCTGCGGGAAGGCGAGGGCGCCCTGCACGCGACGGCGAGGGCTGCCAGTGGCGATGAGTTTGGGGCTGGCGATCTCGCTGCGGCGCACGAGCACGTCGCGGGGATCTTGGCGCTGCAGGCAGGCGGCGATCGCGAGACCGGCCGGCATCTCGGTCGGAAGATCTTTAGAACTGTGAATCGCGAGGTCGGCTTCACCGCGCAGGAGAGCTTGCTCAAGCTCAGCGGTGAAGAGGCCTTTGCCACCTTGCTTCTCGAGCGACCAACTCGCCTGACGGTCACCGGTGGTCGTCAGGATGCGGATTTCCGTCGGACGGCCGAGTGTCGCTTGCAGGCGGGCGGCGGCGTCATGCGTCTGCTGGAGAGCCAGCGGGCTGCCGCGGGTGACGATGACGATGGGGCCGGACATGACGAAAAGTTAGCTCTGACGGATGAACCAGAGTACGCCCCAGGCGGCGGGGACGGCGAGGTTGCCGACGAGCAGGATGGTGGCGGCGATGCGGAGGAGATCCCAGCGACGGTTAAGCGTGGCTTGGATCGCAATCACCGCGCCGCAGAGCGCGACGGGGATACCCATACCGACGCCGAGCCAGACCACACGGTCGTAAGGATCCGGGACGAGGCCGAGGAATACCTCCGCGCCCCGGTAGGTCAGCAGCGTCGCCGCATAAAGGGCGCCGCCGGAGAGGAGTAAGGAGAACGCCTGGACGACGCCATAGGCGTGGGAGTCGTCTTCGGTGAGTTCGTTAGGCACGCTGTCAGCAAAGACAGCCCCTGCCGGACTTCCAAGTTTCAAGTTTCCTGGGTCGGGAATAATCCTCCCCCTGGAAACTAGCTCAGTGGCCGCCGAGACCTTCGTGCTCCTTGATGTATTCCTGCTTCAGGCCCAGGGCTTCCGGGGCGTGCAGGACGAGCATCTTCATGCGCACGTCGGCCGGGACCGTCGAGGCCGTGGCTTTGGAAACCACGATCATCAGGATGATCGCCAGCGGCACGGCCCAGATGGCGGGCTGTTCGCAAAGGATGCGGACGAGGGGGTTCGCGACCCAGAAATCGGCCAGCGACTGCACGGCGTAAACGTCAGACAGCGTGGTGAGGGTGATCGCGCCGAGCGCCATGAGACCACCGATAAGCATGCCGGTCGCCGCGCCTTTCATCGTCATGCCGCGCCACCAGACGCTCATGAAGAGCAGGGGGAAGTAGCTGGCCGCCGCGATGGCGAAGGCCTGGCCGACGAGGTAGTTGATGTTGAGCTTCTCTACCTGAGTGCCGAGGCCGACGGAGACGACGCCAATAATGACGGCGGCCCACTTGAAGGCCTTGAGGCGTTGCTCCGGGGAGGAGTCGGGCTTCAGCATGCGGCCGTAGATGTCGTGCGCGAGGGCGCTGGACATGGAGACGAGCAGTCCAGAGAAGGTGGACATGAACGCGGCGAAGGCGCCCGCGCAGGTGATGCCCGAGAGGACGGAGCCGAGGAGTGGGTAGTCGCGACCAGCGAGCAGTGTGGGTAGCTCGAGTACGACCTTGTCCGTTCCCTTCGAGCCGATGGCCTCATAGAGTTCCGGCATGAGCGAACGGCCGATGACGCCGTAGACGGGCGGGAAGACGTAGAAGACACCAATCAAGATCATCACCCACATCGTGGTGCGTTTAGCGGCGACACCGTCCGGGTTGGTGTAGAAGCGAACGAGGATGTGCGGCAGGCCAGCGGTTCCGCAGACGAGCGCGATGATCAACGAGTAGGTATAGAGGAGCGAGTAGGGCTTCTTGTTCGCTTCGAGCGCGGCTTTCTCCTCGGGGGTCTTGGCGGCCTTGATGGCGTTGTCGACGGCCTTGGTGGTCAGGCTGCCGAACGGCGCGATCCACTGCTCGTCCTTCGGAGCCTTGGCGGGAAGGGCCTTGCGCTCGATGCCTGCGGGGGCGGTGGCGACGGTTTCCTGGACGGTCTTGTTAGCCTCGAGGTGCTGCTGGTAATGGCCGACGATAGAGGCCAGCACGAAGATCGGGATAGTGATGGCGAAGACCTTGAGCCAATACTGGAAGGCCTGGACGAGCGTGATGCCCTTCATGCCGCCGAGCGAGACGTTGAGGGTGATGACCGCGCCGACGACGATGACACCGACGGAGTAGTGCAGGCCAGGGAAGATGTAGGCGAGCGTCGTGCCGGCGCCCTTCATCTGGGGCATGGTGTAGAAGAAGCCGATGAACAGGACGAAGCAGACGGCGATCTTGCGGAACACCGGCGAGTCATAACGACCTTCGGCGAAGTCCGGGATGGTGTAGGCGCCGAAGCGACGGAGAGGGCCGGCGATGAAGAGCAGCAGGAAGAGGTAGCCGCACGCGTAGCACACGGGATACCAGAGCGCGTCGTAGCCGTTGAGCATCACCATGCCCGCGACGCCCATGAAGGACGCGGCGGAGAGGTATTCACCCGAGATGGCGGAGGCGTTCCAGCCGACGGAGACCGAGCGGCCCGCGACGAAGAAGTCGCCGGCGCTCTTGGACTTACCAGCGGTCCAGAAACCCATGCCGACGGTGATGACGACGGTGACGAGGGAGCAGATGGCGATCCAAGGATCGATGCCTGCGGCGGCGAGGAGGGTGTTCATGTTACTTGGTCAGGCCGTCCAGGGCGGCTTTAGCTTCGGCATCCTCGAGCGCGATGGAGCGCTTAATGAAGATATAGGAGATGATCCACACGAAGGGGAAGAAGAGCACGCCGAGGATCAACCACGTGAGCGTGAAGCCGTAGACGCGCTGGGCCATGAACTCTGGCTGGAAGTAGTTCAGCAAGGGTAGGGCGACGAGCGCGACGACGAAGCACAGCGCGCAGGCGATGGAGAGCTTCAGCTGGTCGCGCATCAGGCGCGCCAGGAACTCATCCGAATGGATGGAATCAGGGGTGGAGGGGGACTCGCTCATGGGGTTGGCAGTAGTCCGTGTAATTATCTGCGGACTGCAAACCCGATGATTTTAGGTTGACCGTCCTTCTTGCAAGAGTATTGCAATAAGGAAACCCCTCCTATGAACCCTATCCACAGCGCCTTTCTACTCGCCGCCGCCACGCTCACCGTCTCCGCGCAAGAGCCCGCCCCGCAGAAGCTCAAGCCAGTCGTAATCAAGGGCTCGGCTATCGGCGGCGAAATCACCGCGGTGACGCCCTCCCTGCGACTTAGCGGGGCCGGACTGGAGGCGCTTTCGGTATCCACTCTCGGCGACGTGCTCGCTGACATCCCCGGCGTGGCTTCGAGCTACTTCGGTCCTAATTCAGGCCGCCCAGTGATTCGTGGGCTCGAAGGCGATCGACTCAAGATCGCCCAGAACGGCACGAGCAGCCTCGATGCGTCCAGCGCGAGTCCTGATCATGCGGTGAGCGTCGATCCGCTGACGATCCGCGAAGTGCAGGTGCTCCGCGGCCCGGCAGCCTTGATCTATAGCTCCAGCATCCTAGGCGGCGTGGTGAACGTGATCGACAAACGCATTCCCGTCGAACGTCTTCCCCGCGCGTTCACGCTCTTCGGTCGTGCGGGTTCGGCCGACGGCCTCCGCTCGCTCTCGGCTCTGGCCGAAGGCAGCGCGGGCGACTTCGCCTTCCATCTCGACGGTTTCACGAAGTCCACGGCCGATCTCTCCACGCCGATCGGCCGCATCGCCGATACGGCCAGCGATAGCCAGGGCGCGGGCTTCGGCGTCTCGCGCGTTGGCCCGTCTGGTTATATCGGGCTTTCCTACTCGGGCCTCGACTCGACCTATGGCGTCACCGAGCCGGGTATCGAGATCGGCCTACGTCAACGCCGCTGGGATCTGGCTGGTGCGGTGAACGCCCCTGCGGCGGCCTTGAAGTCGGTCAGCTATAAGCTCGGGGTCTCGGATTACACGCACTCGGAGTTCGATGGCGGCGTCGCGGGCAGCACGTTCGCTAATCAGGGCTGGGATGGACGCGTCGATTTCGAGCTGACAAAGATTGGCTCGCTCGAAGGCGTAGTGGGTCTCCAGTCCGGACGCTTCGATTTTTCGGTCGTGGGCGACGAGGCTTTCTTGCCGACCACCCGCAATGCTAACGACGCGCTCTTCGGCTCGTTCGTGCAATCGCTTTCCGCCGACTCCCGCCTTCGCTACGGGTTCCGCGTCGAGTCCGCCAAGGTCTCCGCCGACGCTTGGACGCACGAAGGACTTGTGAGCAATCCCGGGGCAGCCTCCGCTACGTTCACGCCCGCAAGCCTCGCGCTCGCCTGGGTCAAGGACCTGAACGCCGAGTGGGCGACGACCTTTAGCCTCACCCGCACCGAGCGCGCGCCGAACTTCCAGGAGCTTTTCGCCGATGGTCCGCACATCGGCACGGACGCCTATGAGGTCGGCGACCGCACCCTTGGTAAAGAGCAGGGCATCGGTCTCGAACTCGAATTAGCTAAAACGCGCGGAGCCGTCTCCGGCAGTGTCTCGGTTTACTTTAATCGCTTCAGCTCCTTCATCGCGCAGCAGGCTAACGGGTATGGACCGAACCTGACCAGCGTCGGTGGCCCTAATTATTCGTTGGGCGGCGCCGACGAACTGGCCCGGTATGACTTCGTCGCCGTGCCGGCTGACTTCTTTGGCGCCGAGACGAAGATTAACTATCAGCTCCATGACACTGCGACCTCCAAGCTGGGTCTCGAATTCTTTGGTGACTTCGTCCGGGCCTCGAACCGCAATACCTCCGAGGCTTTGCCGCGGATTTCGCCTGGTCGTCTGGGCGCCGCCTTGCATGGGCTGGCTTCGGGTTGGTCCTGGCGCCTCGACGCCGCCTATCATCTCGCCCAGAATCGCCTCGCGACCGACGAGACTCCGACGGCCGGCTACACGATGGTCGGTGCCAGCCTAGGCCATGATTTCAAACTAGCTGGCACCGATGCCCGCTTCACGCTCCGGTTGACGAATCTCTTCGACGTCGAAGCCCGCAACGCCTCCTCCTTTATCAAGGATGCCTTGCCGTTACCGGGCCGCGGGCTAGAAGCAGGTCTGAAGTTGAGCTTCTGACCTTTGTCCACCGCCGCCTCCATCGCCCCCACGGAACGCCTCTACGCTTGGGCCGCCGCCCTCGGCTCGGCGACGATCTTGGTCTGCGTGCTGGGCGAACTGGACGGCCCGGTCCGGTTACCCGCCGAACACAATCATGACCATGGGGCTGGGGCGCCGGTCCAGTATTTCACGC
>JBIILC010000065.1:0-7579 GCA_044232865.1 Opitutales bacterium
TGGGGTACATTATGCCCGCAGCAAACTTCCCGGTTTCCGGTCTCCCTTTGAGTCCTGTATTTTCCAACCGCCAACCGCTAACCGCCAATACCTTCCGCGTCTACGCGAGTATATCGCGTACGACGCGGCCATGCACATCCGTCAGGCGGAATTGGCGGCCTTGGAAACGATAGGTGAGGCGTTCGTGATTGATGCCGAGGCAGTGCAGGATGGTGGCCTGAAGGTCATGGATATGGACGGGATTCTCCAGGGTATTGAAACCGAAGTCGTCGGTACTGCCGAAAGTCATACCGGGCTTGATGCCGCCGCCGGCCATCCAAATTGAGAAGGCCTTGCCGTGGTGATCGCGGCCGTATTTTTCGCGGTTGGCGCCGCCTTGGGCGTAAGGGGTACGTCCGAACTCGCCGCCCCAGATGACGAGGGTGTCGTCGAGCATGCCGCGTTGCTTGAGATCCTTGACTAGAGCGGCCGCGGGCTGATCGACATCACGGGCCATCTTGGGCAGCTGATCCTGCAGGCTACCATGGTGATCCCAGTCGCGGTGGTAGAGTTGGATGAAGCGCACACCTTTCTCGGCGAGACGGCGGGCGAGCAGGGCATTGCGGGCGAAAGAGCCCGGCGTGTTCACTTCCGGACCGTAACTTTCCATGACCGCCTTACTTTCGCCCGTGAGGTCCATGAGTTCAGGGACGCTGGCCTGCATGCGGTAGGCCATCTCGGCCTGGCTGATGCGGGCGGAGATCTCGGGGTCGCCGGCGGCGGCGAGGTTGAGGCGATTGAGTTCGTTGGCGCCTTCGAGCAGGGTCTTGCGTTGATCGCGCGTGAGGCCTTCCGGATCGCGTAAGTAGAGGACCGGTTCGCCGGCGCCGCGGAACTGGACGCCCTGGTGGGCACTGGGCAGGAAACCGCTGCCCCAGAGGCGGGCGAGCAGGCCCTGACCGGAGCGCTCTTTGTTGGTCGAGACGAGCACGACGAACGACGGGAGGTTGTCGTTCATGCGGCCGAGGCCGTAGTCGGTCCAGGCGCCCATGCTCGGACGGCCGGGTAGTTGGCTGCCGGTCTGGAAGAACGTGATCGCTGGGTCGTGATTGATCGCGTCGGTGTGCATTGACCGAATCACGCAGATTTCGTCGGCGATACTACCGATGTGCGGGAGGAGTTCGCTGACCTCCGTGCCGGCTTGACCGTGGCGGGTGAACTTGAAGCGGCTAGGCTGGCAGGCGAGGCGTGCCTGCGAGGCCACCATCCCGGTGATACGTTGGCCGCGGCGAATGGAGTCGGGGAGATCCTTGTCGAACTGGCGTTCGAGCTCGGGCTTAGAATCCAGTAAATCGAGGTGCGAAGGACCTCCGGATTGGAAGAGGCAGATGACGCGCTTAGCCTTGGGAGCGAAGTGGGGTAGGCCAGGTAGTCCGTTGATGTGCGGGTCGCCGGCGGTGCTGGTCGAAGCGCAGCCGCCGAGTAGGTGGGCGAGGGCGCCGGCGCCGAGGCCGAGACCGGCCTTTTCCAGGAACTCGCGCCGCGAATGCATGTTCTCGTATTGATGGCAGGACATGGCGGTCAGTTCTTGGTGATGGTTTCGTCCAGCGTCAGGATCAGGTTCGCGACGCCAGCGGCGGCGGCGAGTTCGACGGCGGAAAGTGCGGAGTCGGGAACGGAGACTCCGACTTTGATGAGCTTCGCGGCGTCATCGGGGCGCGCGGCGAAGTCAGCGCGTAGCTTGCCGTAGGTCCGGATCAAGACCGTAGACTCCTCCGCTCGTGGCATGCGGCCGGTAGCGAGGCGGAAGGCTAAGGTCGCGCGGGAGGTGTCATCGGCTCCGCCTTCCTTGAGCATGCGTTCACCCAGTTTGCGAGAGGACTCGAGATAGCCGGTCTCATTCCAAAGCACCAAGGCTTGCAGCGGCGTGTTGGTGCGGGAGCGGCGAGCGCTACAGAATTCACGGTCCGGCGAATCGAAGGTCAGCATCGCCGGGTGCGGTACGGTGCGTTTCCAGAAGGTATAGAGGCTACGGCGGTAGATCTCGTCACCTTTGCCGAGTTCCCAGGTCGTACTGGGGTAGGGCGCGTCGACGACGATTCCTTTGTAAAGGCTTTCGGGCTGATAAGGGCGGACGCTCGGCCCGCCGATCTTTTCGGCAAGCAGACCAGAGACGGCGAGGGCTTGGTCACGGATCTGTTCGGAGGTCAGGCGCACGCGTGGGCCGCGGGCGAGTAGGCGGTTCTCCGGATCACGGGCATAGAGTTCCGGCGAAGCATCGCTGGTCTGACGATAAGTCGAAGAGAGTACCACCGACTTGAAGAATCCTTTCACGTTCCAACCGCCGTCGACGAAATCGCGCGCCAAGGTGTCGAGTACCTCGGGGTGGCTGGGCCATTCGCCTTGGGTGCCGAAATCTTCGACACTCTTGACCAACCCGACGCCGAAGAGCTGGGCCCAGAAGCGGTTCACGACCACGCGGGCGGTGAGCGGGTGCTGCGGCTGCAGGAACCAGCGGGCGAGGCCAAGACGGTTCTTCGGGGCATCCTTCGGCCAAGCGGCGATTAGTTGCTCCGGGACGCCGGCTTCGACCTTGTCGCCATGGGCGTCATATTGTCCACGGTTGAGCACGTACGCCTGGCGAGGGGTCGGCATCTCTTCCATGACCATCGTCGTGGGCAAGGTGCGGATGAAAGCGAGACGTTCGGTCCAGAGGGTGTCGCGCTCGGCTTGCAACGCTTGGATACGGCCTGCGTGACGTCGGGCGAGCTCGCGATCGGCTTGGGTCCGCTGTTCCGCCGTGAGTTTGTCGGCCGACTGGAGCCAGAAGGCGTGGCGGACTTGTTCAGGCTTCAGGATGGAGGGGTAGGTGCGGAAGCCCGTGACCTCGCCATCGAAGGGCTTGGCCTTGCCGTCGGCGCCGAGCAGCCAGTCTCGCTTGGCGGGGGCGCCGGACACACCGTCGTGGCGGATCTGCGTGGGCACTTCCTCGCCGTCGACGAACAGCGCGATGGCCGAAGCGTTTTCTGCGCCTTGGATGTGCACGGCTACCTGATGCCAGTCTCCGGGGCGGATTTTTGCACCGACCGTGCGGACGATTGTTGCGTAAGCTGGGTAGCGCTGGCTGGCGGCCCACTCCAGTTCGTCGCCGACGAGGCGGAGTTCACGGCCGTTGCCGTAGCCGACTCCGGCGACGTTACCTGAACGGTCCAGCGCGCTGATAATCGGGGCGTCAGGCGAAGCCGTCTTCGCTTTGAACCAGACCGAGAGGGTCGTGCCACGCTTGGCGTCGACGTCGGCGTCCTTGGCTAGGAGGCGGGCTTCGGTCGCCTTAGCTGGCTTTGGCGTCTTGGGCAAAAGCTTGGCGTCCTCGGCGGTCAGCCGCGTGCGTAGGTCGGCGGGGATGGACACTGATTCGGGCCAGGCGCGTAGGGCTATGTCGATCGCCTTCAGTCGCTCATCCATCTCGCGGCGGCGTTTGATCTGCGCGGGAGTCGGCGTGACGAGCAGGGGAACTGCGTTGGCGATGCGGCCATCTTCGCCGTATTCGAGCACGTTGTTAAAGAATGCGAACATCCGGTAGTAGTCCTTCTCGCCGATCGGGTCGTATTTATGGTCGTGGCAGCGGGCGCATTCCATCGTCAGGCCGAGCAGGGCGGTGCTTGTCGTGCGGACGCGGTCGGCGACATATTCGACGCGGTATTCTTCGTCGATGATGCCGCCTTCGGAATTGATGACATGGTTGCGATTGAAGGCCGTGGCCAGGCGCTGGTCGGGCGTTGGGTTCGGTAAGAGGTCTCCGGCGAGCTGCTCGGTGACGAAGCGATCGAAGGGCAGGTTGGCGTTGAAGGACTCGATGACATAATCGCGCCAGCGCCACATGGAGCGCGAGGAGTCGTTATTGAAGCCATGGGTATCGGCGTAGCGGGCGACGTCGAGCCAGTCCTGAGCGAGGCGTTCCCCGAAGCGGGTCGAGGACAGTAGGCGGTCAGCGGCGGCAGCATAGGCGGCTTCGCCGCGCTTGGCTGCGTCGGCTTCAAAGGCCGCAATCTCGGTAGGCGTGGGCGGTAGGCCAGTCAGGTCGAAGGCGGCGCGGCGAAGCCAGGTCGCCGGCTTGGCTTCGGCGGAAGGCTGGAGTTTCTCAATCTCGAGTTTTGCCAGGACATAACGGTCAAAAGGCTGACGGGCCCAGGTGGTATCGCTGAGCTTCGGCGCCGGGGCTTTCTCGGGCGGCACGAACGACCAATGCTTCTCGTAGGGCGCGCCCTGGGCAATCCAGCGGCGGATGAGGTCGATCTGCGCCGGGGAGACCTTGCGGTTGGATTCCGGCGGTGGCATCTGGTCATCCGCGTCGTGCGATAGGAGGCGCTTGAGGATTTCACTCTTCTCTGGATGTCCCGGCACAATTGCGAAGACCCCATCGTTATCTTTAATCGCTTCACTGCGCTGGTCTAGTCGCAGGTCCGCCTCGCGGTGCTTGGGGTCCTGACCGTGACAGAAGAAACAATTCTCCGAGAGGATTGGACGGATATCGCGATTGAAGCGGAGGTCTTCGGCGGAAAGAACCGAGAGCGAAAACAGAAGTAAGGAGAGCGAACGGAACATCTGATAGGGCTAGGGCCAGGGCTAGGGCTGGGGCGAGTTGAAGGTGTGGTGATTGGGTTTAGGTAGGTAAAGGTGTGAAGTCTGTCCCTAGCCCTGGCCCTAGCCCTAACTCAGAATCTGCTTCACGACATGCCCATGAACATCAGTGAGGCGATAGTCACGGCCTTGGAAACGATAAGTGAGGCGTTCGTGGTCGAAGCCGAGTAAGTGCATGATCGTCGCCTGCAGGTCATGGACGTGGACCTTGTCCTTGACGCCGCCGAAGCCCATCTCGTCGGTCTCGCCGAACTGGAAGCCGCCCTTCACGCCGCCGCCGGCCATCATGATCGAGAAGCAATCAGGGTAGTGGTCGCGGCCGAGGACTTGGCTCTTGGCGGTACGGCCTTCGCGGAAAGGCGTGCGGCCGAATTCGCCACCCCAGACGATGAGGGTGTCTTCGAGTAAGCCGCGTTCCTTAAGGTCGTTGATGAGCGCGGCGACGGGCTTGTCGGTCGCGGCCATCTTGGCGGTGAGGCCATCGCGGATATCTTCCTTGGGTCCGGTGCCGTGGAAATCCCAGCCCCAGTCGAACAGGTGCACAAAGCGCACGCCTTTCTCGACGAGTCGGCGGGCGAGGAGGCAGTTGTTGGCGAAACTCGATTCGCCGGGCTTGGCGCCGTAGGCTTCAAGCGTCGCGGGCTTCTCCTTCGAGATGTCCATGACGTCCGGCACGCTGGTCTGCATGCGGAAGGCGAGTTCGTATTGGGCGATGCGGGTGACGGTCTCGGCGTGGCCAAGTTCGTCCTGCTGGCGCTGGTTAAGGTCCTTGAGCGCATCGAGCGTGGCGCGACGGAGGTCACGGGTCATGCCAGGCGGGTCGTTAGCGAAGAGGACAGGGTCGCCCTTGCTCCGGCACTGTACGCCTTGGAAGACCGACGGGATGAAGCCCGAGCCCCAGCAGCCTTGGCCGCCGCTGGGCTGGACACCGTTGGAGATCATCGTGACGAAGCCCGGGAGATCTTGGTTCTCGGTGCCGAGTCCATAGGTCGCCCAGGATCCCAACGACGGACGACCTTGGCGGTTATGGCCGGTGAAGAGCAGGAGTTCAGCGGGGGCGTGATTGAACTGGTCCGTATGCATCGCCTTCACAATCGTGACCTCATCGGCGATCTTCTGGAAGTTCGGCACGGCATCGCTCATCCAGAGTCCGCCTTGACCGTATTGCTTGAAGGTGCGCGGGGTGCCCATGAGCTTCGGCACGCCGGTGGTGAACGCAAAGGTGCGGCCCTTTAGGAATGAATCCGGGCAGTCCTGGGTGCTGCGTTTCACGAGCTCCGGCTTGTAGTCGAAGATGTCGAGGTTGGGTGGGCCGCCCGACATGTGTAGGTAAATGACACGCTTGGCCTTGGCTTTGAAGTGCGGCTTGCGCGGGGCGAGCGGGTTATCGTTCGCGGAAGGGGCGCCGAGGGCATCCGTCTGCAGGGCGTGGAGGGCGATGGCGCCCAGGCTGAACTGACCGACGCTGCTGAGGAAGGTGCGGCGGGTCTGCAGGCTGAGCTGGGCTTCGCGGAGTGGGTTCATGTGACGGAAAGGGGAAGGAGGGTGCGTGTTCGGCTCAGCGGCGCATGAGGAACTCGTCGAGGTTCATGATGACGCTGCTGACGGCGGTCCAGGCGGCGAGGGTGGGCACGTCGGCGCCTTTATCAGCCGGTCCAAGCGGGTCGGTCGCCATCTTGAGGGCGAGAGCAGCGTCGGCCTTATACTGCGTAACGGACTTCGCGAGGAGCGTCTTCAGTGTAGCGAGCTCCTTGGCGTCGGGTTCGCGGGAGAGGCAGAGTGAGTAGGCGAGGCGCAAGCGCGACTCATCGGTGGTGCCGCCTTCCTTGAGGAGACGACGGGCGAGGGCTTGGCTGGTCTCGACGAAGACGGGATCGTTGAGCGTCACGAAGGCCTGCAGGGGAGTGTTGGAGCGATCGCGGCGGACGACGCACGTCTCGCGGTTCGGGGCGTCGAAGGTCGCGAAGCTGGGGTAAGGCGTGCTGCGACGCGTGTCGGTATAGAGGCTGCGGCGGTGGCGATCCTCGCCAGTGCTTGTCGCCCAGTCCCCGGAGCCGCCGAAGGCGATACTTAGGCCCATGTTGGGGCGAATCGGACGGACGGGTGCGCCGAACATTTTCGCGCTGAGGAGTCCGCTGACGGCGAGAGCCTGGTCGCGGAGCATTTCACCGGACGGACGGAAGCGCGGGCCCCGCGCTAGGAAACGATTGTCGGGGTCCTGCTCGTTGCGCTTGCTGCTGGCGGCCGAAGTTTGGCGATAGGCACGGCTATTCAAAAGGAGCGTGAGCATCTTTTTGGTATCCCAGCCGCTCTCGACGAATTCGGCGGCGAGCCAGTCGAGCAGTTCCGGATGGAAGGGGAGGTCGCCTTGGCTACCGAACTCTTCGCTCGAACGGACGATGCCGACGCCGAAGACGGTCTCCCAGAGACGATTCATCGTCACGCGGGCGGTGAGGGGGTTGTCGCGACTGGTGATCCAGTGGGCGAAACCAAGACGATTCTTGGGGGCGGAGTCGTCCCAGCGGGCGAGGTGCGTCGGCACGCCTTCGTCGACCTGGTCGCCGAGGGCCTGCCAGTTACCGCGGAGCTGAATGAAGGTCTTGCGACGTTTATCACCGGCGAGGTCTTGCATGATCGGCACGGTGACCGGCGCGGATGCCGCGATCTGCTTTTTCAGACCGTCGGCGAGGGCGCGTTCGGCCTTGGTCGCGGGCGAGACGTTGCGGACGTAGTGATCGGAGAGGAGTTTCTCTTGGGCCTTCGTGCGCTTTTCCTTGGGGGCACCGAGGGCGGTCTGGAGTGGCTTCTCAGTGAGCTTCGGTCCCTTGGCCAACCACGCGTCGTAACCGGCGAGCCAAGCGGGGTCCGGCTTCTTGAAGGCTGCTTCCGCGGCGGCGGCGTCCTTGACCCACTGCTCGCGCTGCGCTTTCACGCCGGGCGGGTAGATTTCGTGGAGCGG
>JBIILC010000136.1:0-3102 GCA_044232865.1 Opitutales bacterium
ACGGGCATCGGGAGTTCAGGAATCGGCCGTTCGGCCATCGGGAGCTGGCACCCGGCTTCCTGCGGCTGAAGGCTGAAGGGCTGACACCCGAGAGGCTGACCACTGTGGCCGTCACCCGTCACCTGGAATTAATCATGCCCGAAACATTACTCCCGGTTTCCGGTTTCCCTTTGAGCGGATCGATTGTTTTTCTTGCGGATGAAATACCTCATCCGCGGCTAGTGTATCATCGGTGCGGCGGTACGTTGACCGTTGGTCTGGTTGTTTATTCTTCGAGTGATGCAGCCACGATCGATTGTTCACCTCAATAGCGCCTTAGCGGCTTACTTTTCGGTCTTAGGCCGGGACTTGACTAGTTGCAGATATAGCAGATACTGTATTCCTCACTCAACGCCGACCATGGACACCGCGACCAGAATAGAACCTCCCAAAGACAAGCGTGCGCTCGAAAAGCTCGTGCGCATCGCCGGCCTCACGGCCGCCCGGCGCAAGCAACCCTGTCTCGTCGACTCCGAAGGCAGGGAGATCTTTCTGCCTGAGCAGTTGTTCGCGCTTATCGTCATGGTCGCCCGTGACCTCCAGGCTGGTAGGTCCGTCTTCGTGGTCTCGGGCGAGCAGGCGATGACGCCCCAGGCTGCCGCGGACTTCCTTGGCATGTCCCGGCAGTTCCTGGCCAGGCTGCTGGACGATGGTGCCATGCCGTTCCACAAGGTCGGCTCTCATCGCCGGCTGCTTTTCAAGGATGTGCAGAAGTTCGCGACCACGCGGGCGCAGTCTCGTCGTGCCACGCTGGAGAAGCTTCGCGACAAACTCTATTCCGCAGGCGTCGATTCCTGAACTTTGATGCAGCGCGCCCGGGCCGTCGTCTTGGACGCATGCGTCCTGGCCGACTTCATCATTTCTGACCTATTGCTCAGGATGGCCGAGGATCCGGCGCTCATCCTCCCGCGCTGGTCGGAAGAGATCTTCGCCGAGGTGCGTCGCACGCATCGTAAGCTGAAGTGGGAGGATTCTGTCGCGGAGAGCTGGCAGGAGTCAGTACGGGAAGCTTTCCCTGAATCCTTCTTCAATCCGCCCAAGGAAGTCGTCTTCCGCCTCACGAATCATCGGAAGGACCGTCATGTGCTCGGAACGGCGATTGTCAGCAGAGCCGATACAATCGTGACCTATAACCTCAAGGACTTTAAGCCCGCGGCGCTTGAGCCTTGGGGTGTGGTCGCCGTACCGCCGGATGATTTCCTCTGCCAACTGTACGAGACCCACCCCGACCTAATGGCATTGAAGGTCATGGATATGGCTAAGCGACATACGCTGAAGGGTCTTATCGTAAAAATCCAGCGAACTGCGCCGAAGTTCGCTGAGGCCATCGAACGTGATTCACGTCTGCATTGCCGAGGTTTTTTCAATAACTAAAGGGGCGAGGTCTGGACTATCCTTGCGGAAAGCCGCCCATGGTGAGGCTACCTTTCATGCCAGACCCCATTGCGTATTTGAGAGTGGCGAAGCTTGGTCTCTGGGCAATCCGAAATTCTGGGGGATTCATACCAGGTAGGGGCGTGACGGCGTCGCGACCGTGGATCAAGGCGGACGCGTGCGTCGACACGTCCCTACCTAGGTTAGCGGATGACGAAGGCGAAGAAGGCGATGACGAGGACGATGATGATGACGAGGCAGCTACAGTAAGGGCCGCAGCCGTCGATTCGGCTTTGCCACTTATCCCTGAATTCCCGTTCGTCGCTCATTTCGTCCGTTCGTGATTCCAACGGGCGGCTTTGCCGATGAAGTCCCAGATGCCTTCGAGGGCGGCGGGGTACCATGGGCCGATACGCGCATAGAGTTCGGGGCCGGCGGGAGAAACAAGGTGAGCATGGGCGTAGATCGCTCCGCCATTCTCCCAGCGCGTGGGTTCGCCGGCTTTGTCGCCATTACCTTCGAGGTTGAGCGGGAAGTTCATGGGCGGCACGCGCAGGGATTCGGGATGAGCCTCGGCGTATTCAAGGAGGACCTTCAGATCGTTAGCTCCCACATTGAGAATGACCTGGCCGGTGCCTGCCTCCTCTCCCTTTTTCGGGATGAAGAGGCACTTCATGTTGGTGCCATGCATCCCCATCTGGAGGAAATGGGTGACCTGTGGATTGGTCGAGCGGACCAGTCTCCACTCATCGTTAGCCTTGCCGACCACTTCTTTGCCGACGATTTCCCAGAGAGGCTCGATATCGACTTCTTCGGTCGGCTTGAGGAAGCATTCGGTGAACGGCCCGATGAACCTCTTCTCGGGTGAGGTGTCCACGATGGCGAAGGTGACTTCCTTGAAGGCGCCTTTGAAATCCTCCTCGAGCGCTTGTTTGAAGAGTGCCGCGACCTGGTTGCCATCGTTGCCGAAAGCTCCGCAACCCCAGGCGCCGAGGACGAGCGAATCGTGGCCATGCGCCTGCGCGACGGTCAGAATCTTGCGGATACGCGTGCGTAGGATTTCGGGGATGTGAACGAGTTCCTCGGGGTGAAGGTGCTTGGTGAGCGGCGCGGCCGAAGTGATGAAAGAGGCTAGGTAGGGCTTCGGCAGCAGCCCGTGCGCGTCGTCCCGGAAGACCGGCACGTCGGGCGAGTAGATCATGGCGTCGCTGTAGCGCTTATGTCCTTCGCGCCGGTGATAAGCGTACATCGGCGAGTCCTTGATTGACAGGTAGAGGGCGCTGGAGCGGCAGAGGTATTCCTCTTGGGCGCGGGCACCCGTGAGGAAGCCTCCTCCGGGATTGGTGGCCGCAGCGAAGTTGAGCGAGACGACTTTATGTCCTTTGGCGAGGTGCCGACGATGAGCGGAGAGAGTGGTCTCGTTTGTCACTTCATAGGACGTCGTATGCGGGCCGATCGCCGGGCTCGGATGGGCGTGCTCGGCGGTGTAGTGGACGGTCGCCTGCACGCAGTCCTTCACCCCAGTTGCGATGTCTACCGGGCCTGCGGGACCGACGTATCTACCCGCCTTGGAGATGGCGACCGCCTCTTCGCCCAGCTGCACGGCGAGGACACGATCGATGCGAGGTTCGAAAAGGCTCATGGGTGTTGTCTGCGTAACGAGTGCGTTCAGGCCCGGGTCCGGACGAA
>JBIILC010000137.1:0-3066 GCA_044232865.1 Opitutales bacterium
TCGGCGACGATGACGTCACCGAGGGTGGCGTAGCTGGCCATGACGCCGGCCATCGTGGGATTGGTGAGGACGGCGATGTAAGGCAGGCCGGCCGCGCGGAGCTTCGCGAGGGCGGCGCTGGTCTTGGCCATCTGCATCAGGGAGAGGATGCCTTCCTGCATGCGGGCGCCGCCGGAGGCGCAGACGACGACGCACGGGCACTTCAGTTTGATCGCGCGTTCGATGGCACGGGTGACCTTCTCGCCGGCGACGGAGCCCATCGAGGCGCCCATGAACGAGAAGTCCATGATTGCGAGGGAGACCGGGAGGCCGTCCATCAGGCCGTGGCCACAGACGACGGAATCGCGGAGGCCGGACTTCTTCTGGTGCTGGGCGAGGCGCTCGGGGTAGGAACCGCCGGCGGTGAATTTAAGGGGATCCTTGGAGACCAACTTGCTGTCGGTCTCCTTCCAGGAGCCGTCGTCGATCAGAAGGGCGATGCGGCGCTTGGTGGACAGGCGCTCGTGGTAGCCGCTGACCGGGAAGACGTTCCAATTGGCCTCGAGGTCCTTGGTATAGACCATCTCGCCATCGAGGGGGCACTTGGTCCAAAGACCTGCCGGGATATCCTTCTTCTTAGGAGTCGGGGTGTGCGTGCGCTTGCGGAAGACGGCCATGGTGAATGCCCGAAGATAAGCCTGTAAATGTCGCAAAGAAAGGTGAAAGTGCCTTGTTTTCCACAAAAAGCCGCCGTCGGCAGGCTGTTCCAGATTTCCCACCTTGGCTAAATGGCATTCGGCCTCAATTCTCCGAAATCGTGAAGCGGCTGATCTATGCTCTGACCAAGCTTGCCAGACAGGCATGGCGACTGGGGGCGAAGGCGTTTGCCGGACGCTCGGCCTCAAAGCCTAAGCGGGTGGTCCTGCTCGTCGTCGCGACCAACAAATACCTACGGTTCGTGGAGCCCCTGCTCGTGTCCGCGGACAGATACTTCCTCCCCGGCCATTCTTACGAGGTTCTTCTGTTCACCAATCTCGATGAAAGCCCGGAGTGCCGGCAATTGGTGGACCGAAGGGCCGGACAGGCCCGCGGCAAGGTCCACCTGCGGCACATCGAGCACTTGCCGTGGCCGATGATGACGTTGCTGAGGTATCGCTTCTTCACCCAGGCGGCCGCGACGATCCTCGAGTACGATCATGCCTTTTATTCGGACTGTGATATGCGTTTCGTCGCCGAGGTGGGCGAAGAGATCCTCGGCGAAGGCCTTACCGCCGTGAGGCATTGCGGCTTCCATGACAAAGGCCGGGCGCTCTTCACTTATGAGACCAGGCCTGAAAGCAGGGCCTGCATCCCGGCCAACGAGGGCCTGCATTATTTCGCAGGCGGCTTCCAAGGTGGCAGATCCGCCGCCTATGTCCACGCCGCCGCCGAATGCTCACGGCAGATCGATGACGACCTGTCACGAGGGATCACCGCGATCTGGCACGACGAGTCGCACTGGAACGCCTTTCTCTGCCGACAGCCGCACGACGTGACCATGCTTGATCCCGGCTACTGCATGGGAGAGAGGATGCGGACGCCATACCCTTCCATGATCCTCGCCCTCGACAAGGATCATTCGGAGATGCGCACCGAAGGCTGATCGGCTCAGCGCGGGCCGCGGTCGGTGCCGGCGAGACGCTCCAGGAGTTTCTCGTAGGCGTTCACGGCGCGCTCAGCCATGACGAGCTCGAAGTTCTCGTTGGGGGCATGCAGGTGCGACTCGGGCGTGAACAGACCAATCATCACGGAATCGAGGCCGGTCTCGCGACGGATATCGCCGATGATGGGCACGCTACCGCCTTCACGGAGATAGAGCGGGCGCTTACCAAAGGCTTCGCCGATGGCCTTGTCGGCCTCGCGGAAGGCCTTGGCCAAAACAGGATTCTGGCCGGCCGGGGTGTTCGGGCGATCAGGCGGGCAGACGTAATAGGCTGCGTTGCCCTGCATCTCGATGAGGTCGACGCGCACGCCTTTCGGCGCGCGGGCATGGATGGCAGCGGCCACCTTGCGGTGCACGTCGACGGGATCCTGGCCTGGGACAAGGCGGCAGGTAATCTTGGCGAAGACCTTCGAGGGGATGACGGTCTTGGAGCCCTTGCCCTGGTAACCGCCGCCGATGCCGTTGAACTCGAGCGTCGGCGCAAAGCGCACGGCCTCGAGACCATCGAGGCCGGGGGCGGGATGGAGTTCGTCGACGCCGAGGGCGCGGCGATAACCATCTTCGCTCAGCGGTAGCTTGCGGAGTTCTTCGCGCTCCCAGCGGGTCGGCTGTTCGACGCCGTCGTAGAAGCCTTCGACCGTGACGGCGTTATCGGCGTCGTGCAGCGAGGAGCAAAGTTCAGCCAGCGCTTGAATGGGATTATAAACCGCACCGCCGTGGAGGCCGGAGTGCAGGTCGGACTTCGGGCCGGTCAGGCCGACTTCGAGACCGATGATGCCGCGCAGGGCCGTCGTGATGACAATCTGGTCGGACGATGGTGAGGCGGTGTCGGAGAGGATGACGCAGTCGGCCTCAGCGAGTTCAGCCTTATGGTTGTGGAGGAACTCCGGGAAACTCGGGGAGCCGATCTCTTCTTCGCCTTCGATCAGGAAGGTGATGCGGAGCGGCAGGTTCGGGCAGCGCTTGAGCAGGCGGGCGAGCGCGACGACCGCAACCAGGTGCGGGCCCTTGTTATCCGCCGTACCACGGCCCCAGATCTTACCATCGCGCACGACGGGCTCGAAGGCTGGGGAAGTCCAAAGATTCAGCGGGTCGGCCGGCTGCACGTCGTAGTGTCCGTAGAGGACGATATGCGGCCAATCCTTCGGGCCACGACGACGGCCGAGCACGATCGGGTGGAGGGGCGTCGGGATGACTTCGACCTCGAGGCCGGCCTGCTTCAGCAGCCCGCAGATATGTTCGCGCGCGCCGTCCATGCCCGCCTTAAAGGACGGGTCGGTGGACACGCTCGGGTGCTTCACGTAATCGATTAATTCGCGGACGAGATCCATACGTCCATTAGGCAAGGAAGAGGCCGGAGGGCAAGAGAGAGGCGGGCAGATACA
>JBIILC010000138.1:0-3060 GCA_044232865.1 Opitutales bacterium
TTCCCAACCGCTTACCGCTAACCGCCAACCGCTATCTACTACCGCGCGTTTCCGTCGAAACTCAGCCTCATCCCCTTCGGCGCATCAGCGCGGATCTTACCATCTTCGAAGACGCAGACGCCGTTGACGAACGTGCGCTCAATCGTGCTACCGAAGGTATGGCCTTCGAGCGGAGACCAGCCGCACTGATAAAGGAGGCCGGTCTTAGTCACGGTCTGCGGCTTCTTGAGATCCACGACGACGAGGTCGGCCCAGTAGCCTTCGCGGATGAAGCCGCGGTGCTCGACGCCGAAGAGCACGGCGGGGGCGTGGCACGCACGTTCGACGGCGGTTTCGAGGGAGAAGGCGCCTTGCTTGACGAGATCGAGAAGTACCTGGAGTGAATGTTGCACGAGCGGCAGGCCAGATGGGGACTTGAAGTAGGTCTGCGATTTCTCGTCCCACGTGTGCGGGGCATGGTCGGTCGCAATGACGTCGATGACGCCGGCGGCCACCGCGGCGCGCACGGCGGCGCGGTCAGCGGATGACTTGATGGCCGGGTTGCATTTAATCTGGTGACCGAGGCGGGCGTAATCCTCTTCGGCGAACCAGAGATGGTGGACGCAGGCTTCGGCGGTCAGGCGCTTACCCTTGAGCGGCGCGGCGCTGAAGAGCGAGAGCTCCTTGGCGGTGGTGATGTGCAGGATGTGCAGGCGGGCGTCATGGCGCTTGGCCAACTCGGCGGCCATGGACGAAGAGGCGTAGCAGGCTTCGGCATCGCGGATACGCGGGTGTTCGCCAGCCGGGACGTCGTCGCCCCATTTAGCCTTGGCGGCGGCTTCGGCAATTTTGATGCGAGGCGTGTCCTCGCAGTGCGTCGCGATCAGGGTCGGGGCGTGACGGAAGATCCCTTCGAGCGTGGCGGCGGCGTCGACGAGCATATCGCCGGTCGAGGAACCCATGAAGACCTTCACCCCGCAGACCTTACGAGGGTCGGTCGCCTTAACGGCGTCGAGGTTCGTATTAGTAGCGCCGAAGAAGAAGGAGTAGTTGGCGACCGAGGTCGCCGCGCCGATGGCGTATTTCTTCTCGAGTTCCTCGTGCGTGGTCGCGGGAGGGTTCGTGTTCGGCATCTCCATGAACGACGTCACTCCGCCGGCCACGGCGGCGCGGGCTTCGCTGGCAATGCAGGCCTTATGCGTCAGGCCGGGCTCACGGAAATGTACCTGGTCGTCGATCAGGCCGGGCAATAGTAGCTTGCCGGTCAGGTCGTACTCCTGATCGGCCAAGGTGCCGGCGGGGATGGAGCCGATGCGCTCGATGCGACCAGCGCGGATGAGGACGTCGGCCCGGAGGCGACGGCCTTCGTTGATGATCTCGGCGTTGCGGAGGACGACGGTGGACATGGGCAGGCTCATTCAGCCCTAATCCCTGCCTACCGCAAACGGGAAACGACGGATCAGCCCGAGACCTTCACCATGTCCGAAAGGTCGGCCTTCTTGACGCCTTCCGGGTTGATGTTGACGGCGGACACGCGGAACTGGTGCTGCTTGTGTTTGAACTTCAGGATGAAATTGGTGACAATCAACTTTTCCTCGGGGTACAGCTCGGTCTTGCGGGCGACCATGGTGGTGACGAGTTCTTCGACCTGTTCGCCGGTGGCGCCAGGCAGCTTGGCGAGGGTGGCCTTGGCATCCTGGATCTTGGGGCCGCCTTCAATAGCCGCGTTCCAGATCAGAATGGCGACGTTCATGGCGCCCTTGGCGGCGGTGTGGTTGCCGCCGGCCTGCTCGAGAATCGGCTGGGCGAAGGTGATGAGCTTGTCCGCAAAGCTGGGTTCGCGCGGGGTGGTGTCGACCGGGGCCGGCTCAGGACGGGTGAAGTCGCGCAGGATGTCGCGGGGCTTGTTGTTGCCGAAGGCACCGGTGGTCTTGCGACGAGAATGGGGGGAGGCCATTGGAAAGGATGTCCCCCAAGGGAAGCCCGAGCGGTCCCTTCGGCAAGCCCTTTCCCCTTGGGCGTCCCTTGACACCCCGCCCGGGGTAGGCCAGCCTGCCTTCACCGCCACCAACCGTGTCCGATTACAGCGACGTCATCCGCGCCCATCGCCGCGACCACCTCACGAAGCCGAATTCGTTGCCTACGGGCGTTCACCGTTACTTCGAGAGCACGCTCCTGCCGCTGCCGATCGAGCAGGTCTTCGATTTCTTCTCCAAGGCCGAGAACCTCCAGGCGATTACCCCGCCGGAACTGAGTTTCCGCATCAAGACCCCTCTGCCGATCGTCATGCGTCAAGGCGCCCTGATCGATTATGATCTCAAGATGAGCGGTATCCCGTTCGGCTGGCGCACACGCATCACCCACTGGGAGCCACCTTACGCCTTCGCCGACGAACAGCTCAAGGGTCCGTATGCCGTCTGGTTCCACACGCACACCTTCGCCGATGAAGGCGGCAAAACGCGTATGGACGACGAAGTGCTCTACAAGCTCCCGCTCTGGCCGCTCGGCGAGGCCGCCTATCCGTTCGTGAAGAAGAAGGTGGAAGGTATCTTCCGCTATCGTCGCACGAAGATCCGCGAGATCCTCGGTTGCTAGGCCCTACTTATTCGCTGGTGGAGCCACGGGCACGCCCGGAAACACGCAGATCTGGAGCAGCGCCGTCTGTTCGAGTTGTTGGCTCGGTGCCTGTCGTCCCGCCCAAGCGATGCCGCGCAGGAGCAGGAGCTTCACATCGGGACGGCTAAAATTCACGTAGGTGTGTCCGGGGATGAAGACGAAGGCGCGCTGCGCACCGGGCTTCTCATACGTCCAGAGCTGCGTCTGCGCTTCGAAGCCATCGCCTTTCTTCCTGGGCGTAGGCGCCGTCGCGAGCGGGTGAATATCCTCGCGCAGGTCCATGTCGTAGTAGATCTCGTCCTTCATGCCGAAGTCAGCCACACCCTTGGTGACGATGTGTGCTTGGTCGACAAACTTGAGTTCCATCGGACCTTCGCGCCACTTGGTCACCTTCTGGCGCCACGAGCCACCGATGAGGTCTTTGTAGAAGTTGGCGGAAGCGTCGTGGGCGGCGACGGCGCCGGC
>JBIILC010000139.1:0-3057 GCA_044232865.1 Opitutales bacterium
TGATGTCGGCCGCGCCGTAGCTTTCGTTGCCGGCGTGCTTGCCGCGGTTCGGGTTTTTCTCGGAATTTTCGCTCATGTTTAGGTGTGTAAAAAAATGATATTTCCCCGCCCGAAGGAGGGGTCTTTTCATGCTGTTTTTCACAGGGGTATCTGCAATAGGAAACACCCCGTTCGTGAATGTTTTTAGGCGACCAGAAATGACTACCAATCAACCCCTTACGGAAACTTATAGGGGGTGTTAGAAACCGTTGTTCACACGTTATCCACAGCCCTATTCCGCCCCTCGAAGTCAGGCCTAAAATCAGACCCTCAAGCCGGCCCAAAAAAGGCGGCGATCGGACCGAGCGCCGCTTCGCCGGCGTCTTCGAGGACGTAATGTCCGGCGTCGGCGAAAAGAAGCTGCTTAGCGGCCGGGAAACGGGCGACGAAACCCTCGAGAAAGGAGCGGTCGAAGCAGAAGTCGCGCATTCCCCAGCAAAGGAGCATGGGCTTACCCTTTAAGCCCTCCAAAGTGGCCTCCACGGCGGCTAAGACGGGCCGGGTGGGGTGTTCGGCCTCCATCGGGATGTCGGCCACGAAGTCGGCCACCGCCCGGCGGACCGAGATCGACCCGTAAGGGGCAAGGAAACCGGCCTTGGCGGCGGGGCTGAGGGGCTTCTCAACGGACATCCAGGTCGCCGGCCAAGCGAAGCCGTTCAGGCCTTGGACGATGAAGCGGCCAATCAAGGGGGCGCGGCAAAGGGCGATACGGGCTGGGATGCTGTCGGAGAGGAAAGCTCCCGTATTAGTGACGAGGATCTTCCCCACCCTTTCTGGCCGGCGTCCAGCGACGCCGAAGCCGATGGCGCCACCCCAATCGTGGACGCCCATGTCGAATTCCTTGATGCCGAGATGGGCGATGAGGGCTTCGACGTCCGCGATGCGGTCGGCCAGACGCAGGAAGCGATCAGGGCGAGCAGAGAGGCCCATGCCAACATGGTCGGGCGCGATCACGCGGCGACCCTGGGCGGCGAGTTTCAGAATGAGGTCACGCCACAGGAACGACCACGACGGATTGCCGTGCAGTAAAAGCACCGGGCGTCCGTCGCGCGGGCCGTGGTCGACATAGCTCATCCGACCCGAGAGCGCGGCGAAATCCTTCGGCGCAAAGGGATAGAGCGCCTGCACAGCAGGTGAAAGGGAGATGGCGCTCATTGGCATTCGACGGCGAGCATCATGCTGGCGAGACCGCTCCCGATACCCAGCAGTGCGACGCGATCGCCAGGCTTGATGCGTCCTTCAGCGAGTCCGAGCGCCAACGTGGCGGGCACGGAGACCGAGCCGACGTTGCCGAGGCGGTCGAAGCTCTGGTAGTCCTTGGCGGGATCGAGGCCGAGCTTCTCGAAGAGCAGCGACGAATGGCGACGGCCCACCTGGTGCGTCACCACGCGATGCGGCGTGGATTCGTCCCAACCCGTCACGCCCTTGAAGCGACCCCAGCAGCGCTGGGCCAGCGCCACGCCCGCGGCGAGCAACGCTTCGGAGTCCGTACGCATATCGAGTTCGGCAGACGACGTATCGCCTTCGCAAAGTCCGTTGGCGGAAGAATCGGTCTCGGCGGCGCCGCCCAAGAGACGGATTGAGCCAGGCCCGGCGAGATCGTCGCGGCAGACCACCGCGGCCGCGCCGCCCGCGCCGATCGTCAGGTTCGCGAAGTACGGCTTGATCGTCTCACGCGTGAGCGAGAGGTCTTCATTCAGCATCCGAATCGTGCGCTCCACGAGCGGACGACCATCTTCACCCGAGCAGACCAGGGCGCGGCGGATCTGACCTGACTCCACCATGCCCGCGGCAAGCACGACGGCGTTGAGGAAACCCAGGCAGGCGTTGGAGACGTCGAGGATCTGCGCCTGCGGGCCGAGGCCGAGTAGGCCGTGCACGTAGGCAGCGGTCGAAGGCTCGAGACGATCACGGCAGACCGAAGAATGAATGAGCAAATCGATGTCGGCGGGGCCGACTCCCGCGGCCTGCATCGCACGGCGGCCCGCCAGCGCGGAAGCGGCGGACGGGCGGATTGCCTGCGGCCAGAAGCGGCGCTCACGAATGCCTGTCATCAGCTCGAGACGGCCCTCAGGCAGCTTCAGGCGGCCGTAAAGGGGCGCCAGGCGGCGTTCGACCTCATCGGAGGTCCAGACCTCGGGGGGCAGTTCGGCCACGAGGCCGGACAGGACTGTGCGCTTGAAAATCACGCTCCGGGAAGGCGGGAAGAAGCAGCCACGAGTTCTTCGTCGAAGAAATTCCACCCCATGCCTGCGTCGACCACGATGCCTTGGCCGTTGATGCCGCTCGAACGAGGCGAGAGCAGCCAGACCGCCGTGTCGGCGACTTCCTGCGTCTTCAGGGCCTCCTTGCGGAAGGTCATCTTCTCGGCGTGCAGATAGTTATGGAGATAGCCAGGGATGCCGGCGCTCGCGCTCGTCTTGAGCGGGCCGGCATTGACGGAGTTGAAACGCACACGCGTATCGGCGGAGAAGGATTTCGCGAGGAAACGACTGGCGGATTCGAGCGCGGCCTTGATCGGCGACATGTAACCGTAGTTCGAGGCCGTGACTTGTGAAGAGATGCCGATGGAGACGACCGAGGCGTCGGATTTCAGGTGCGGCTTGAGCGCGCGCGAAAGTTCGACGAGCGAGAATGCGGAGATTGCGGTGGCCTGGAGGAAGTCGGCACGGACAGTCTCATGGAACGGCTGCATGCCTTTCGAGAAATTAGCGAAGGCGACGCTGTGCAGGACGCCGTCGAGCGGGCCGTGCTCGCGGCCGACATTGGCGGCGAGCTGCTGCGTCTGCGCCTCGTGCTCGAGATCGCACAGGTAGACCGGCTTGCCATCGAGCAGGCCCTTCAGCGAGTCGAGGCGGGCCTGCGAGCGCACGGAGTAGATCACCGTGGCTCCTTCGGCCTCAAGGGTCTTAGCGACGTGCCAGGCGACGGACTTCTTGTTGGCGACGCCGAGGACGAGGTAGGTCTTACCGGTAAGGCCGAGGAAGGACATAGGTCAGGCGGGTTGGTCGACGAGGG
>JBIILC010000140.1:0-3047 GCA_044232865.1 Opitutales bacterium
TCGGCCATCGGCTCCTGGTTCCTGCGGCTGATTTGCCTTTGGGTAGGGTCGGGACCGCGTCACGACATAGATGCATCAAGCCGCCGCAGGGCGGCTGAAGGTAGGGGCGTGGCTCCGCCGCGCCCTCCACTCAGGAGTGCACGATGAATCGTGCCCCCTACCTTGGTTCGCCCTGCGGCGAACGAGGACAGCACGTGGTGCTGTCCCTACCTCACTCACCCTTCCGGCGTAAACCCGAGCACAACATCCCAGCGGGCGGATAATTCGCCGGCCTTGGAACCTTTGAGCGGATCGAACGCCAACGCGACGCTCTCGCGCTGCTTGGCATCCTTGATGCCTTTGTAGACACCGTCCTTCTCATTCCGCTCGTGGCCCTTGATGTAACACTGGGTGATGAGCCCTTTCTTGCCTTTGATTCGGACGGCGAGATGGATGTGCGGTGCGCGCGGCCCGTAAGGCACCGGCTTGATGGTGCGGAAGACGTACTCGCCGTTGGAGCCGGTGAGGAAGCGGCCGAAGCCCTGGAAGTTGCCATCCCGCTTGGCGGCGTTACCAGACTTGGTGTGGATATAGGCACCGTTGTTATCGGCCTGCCAGATCTCGACCAACGCATTACGCACCGGATCGCCATGCTCGTCGAGAATCCGGCCAGACAGCCAGGCAATCTCCCCGACCGCCGGCGTGACGCCGTTGTTCAGGATGATCAGGTCGTTGTCGGTATCGAGCGGCAGCTGATCGGGATAGAACGGTCCCTGGGTCTGCTTCGGCGTACGGGTCAGGGCCTCAGCGAAAGCACCCGGCACCGCGAACAGCGCGGCGCCTAGGGCCACCTGACGAAGGAAATCACGGCGGGCACGGAGATTCGCCGGCAGAGGGGGTAAGGCCATGCGTGGGTGATAAGGCGAAAAGGGTTGAGGGGCAAGGGGCAGGTTTTGGCGGTTAGCGGTAGGCGGTTAGCGGTTAGAACAATTTTCAGGTGGCGGGTGGCAGCCCCAGGTGGCGGGTTGCAGGTACTCATCCCGGGACCTGCTCCTGAACCCGAACACCCGAACCTGATACCCGACGGCCGAGACCTGAGACCTGAAAATACATCCCCCGCCACCTGCCACCCGAGGCTGCCACCCGCCACCTGAAACGACTGCCTCTCACTTTTGCACCTTTGCACAGGCCGCAGGCCGATTTGCACTTTTGCACCTAGGACAGCACGTGGTGCTGTCCCTACCCCCGCCGCGCCCACCTCGTGCCCTCAGGTCCTCCTGCCCTCTGGCCCTCGGGTCCTCGGGTCCTCGAATGAAAACCTTCCCCTCCCCTCCTCTCCCCCTTTATTCTCTCCCGACGTCCATGCTGGAATCCCCCCGCGATCAGATCCTCAAGCTTCGGGCGCTCATCAAGCGCTACGAGGACAAGTATCGAAAAGAACACGCCCCAGAGATCTCGGACTTCGAATTCGATAAACTCCTAGACCAACTGGCTGACCTGGAGCGCAAGCATCCGGAACTCGCCGGACCCGACCTGGGAATCGGCGACGACAAGTCCGAGGGCTTCCAGCAGGCCGACCACAAGGCCCCGATGCTGTCGCTCGATAACACCTACGATGAAGCCGACTTCCGGGCCTTCGGCGAGCGTCTCTACAAGGCTCTCGGAGGCACGGGTCTCGAATTCATCGTCGAGCCCAAGGTCGACGGCGTGGCGGTCTCGCTCACTTTCGAGAAAGGTCAGTTCGTCCGCGCGGTCACCCGCGGCAACGGCGCCCGGGGCGATGACGTGACGGCCAACGTCAGCCTCATCCGCGAGATCCCTCGCACACTTAAGGGCGCGCCCGACCTCCTCGAGGTCCGCGGTGAGATCTACATGGCGCTCGCCGAGTTCCAGCGTCTCAATCAGCTCCGCGAAGCCGAAGGCGAACCCCTTTACGCTAACCCGCGAAACCTCGCGGCCGGCACGGTGAAGCTCCTCGACGGCGAAGAAGCCCGCAAGCGCCGGCTCAGCATCGTCTGCTACGGCCTCGGCGCGTGCGAACCGGCTTCCACATTCGCCTCGCTCAAAGATTTTAAAAACAAGCTGAAGGCCTGGGGCTTCCCCATCCGTGACGATATCGACGTCCAGCAAGGCGTGGACGCCGCCTGGAAAGCGATTCAGCAGCTCGACGTCCTCCGCCGCGACCTTCCCTTCCCGACCGACGGCGCCGTGGTGAAGGTCAACCGCCTCGAAGACCAGCGCCGCGCTGGTACGACGAGCAAGTTCCCGCACTGGGCTGTGGCGTTCAAGTTTCCACCCGACCAGGCCGAGACCATCCTCCGCAAGATCAGCATGCAGGTCGGCCGCACCGGAGCCATCACGCCCGTCGCTGAACTCGACCCCGTCCTGCTAGCCGGCTCGACCGTCGCCCGCGCGACGTTGCACAATGCCGACGAGATCGCCCGCAAGGACATCCGCGAAGGCGATACCGTCCGCATCCAGAAAGCCGGCGAGATCATCCCGCAGGTCCTAGGTGTCGTAATGGAGAAACGCCCCGCCGACGCCGTGCCGTTCGACTTCGAAGCCCGCCTGAAGGAACTCGGCCTCGACGCTTCCCGCGACGAAGAAGAAGTCGCCTACAAGCTCCGCACGCCTTCGCGCGAGATGAAGATCCGTCGCCTCGTCCACTTCGCCAGTAAGCAGTGCCTCGACATCGACGGCCTCGGTGACGCCGTGGCCGAACAGCTTGTCGACAGCAAACTTGTCGACGTCCCGGTCGATGCCCTCGGCATCACCCCGCCGCAGTGGCGCATGCTCGAAGGCTTCAAGGACAAGTCCGTCGACAACATGATGGCGGGGCTCGAGCAGGCCAAGCAACGCGAACTCTGGCGTGCGATCCACGCCCTCGGTATCCCGAACGTCGGCATGCAGACCGCCAAGGATCTCTCCCGTCACTTCAAGTCCATGGATGCGCTGGAAGCCGCGCAACCTGCCGACCTCCTCGTCACCAAGGTCGGCAAAAAAGGTGGAGTCTCCTATGAGTCCGTCATCTCCGGCGTCGGCATCGAAGTCTCCGAGTCGATTCTCTC
>JBIILC010000141.1:0-3037 GCA_044232865.1 Opitutales bacterium
GGAGATCTCGCGGAGTTCCCAGCCCGGCTGTTCGGCGAAGCGCTTTTCAAGTTCCTTACGGATGGCATCGACACGCGCGTCGACGGCGGCGCGATCCTTGCCCTTGATCGAGATCGAGACCGGGAGGAAGAGGTGGTCGGCGTCGACCTGCATGCGGACGTGCTGCTTAGGGCTGTGGCCGGTATTGCCGCTTTGCGCGGCGAGCATCAGGGGGAGCAGGAGGAGGAAGGTGAAGAGGCGCATGAGACGAGGAATAGAGGACTCGAGGGCCGGAGGCAATAAGACTAGGGGTAGGGTCCGGACCGCGTCACGACATAGCTGCATCGGGTAGGGCGGCCATTGCCATGGCCGCCGTTCGCATTGGCGCGTGCCATCAGCCGGGCAGGATCAACGACCATTCGACATCCGTCCGCCCACGGACGCGACGCAGTCGCGCCCCTACCTGTGCTTACGCCACACTACCCAAGGCTTCGGCGACCTTGGACACATCGGTGCCGCCGCCCATCGCGGCGTCGGGCTTGCCGCCACCCTTGCCGCCCAGCTTGCCGCAGGCGTCGGTGACGATCTTGCCAGCGGCCTTACCCGCCTTGACGGCGTCCGGACCGCAGTTGGCGACGAGGGAGACCTTGTCGCCGAAGACGGCGGCGAGGACGACGACGGCCGTAGGACCGACCTTGCCGGCCACCTTGGCGCCGAGGTCGCGGAGATCGTTAGGCGTCTCGGCGCTGACCTGAGCGATGACATACTTGAGGCCCGCGCGGTCGCTCGCCTTGGCGGCGAGGGTATCGGCGAGCTGCGAGGATTCCTTGTCGCGGTAGACCTTGAGCTTCTTCTCGAGCGCGGAGCTCTGCTCCATGATTTGCTCAAGGCGCTTGGCGAGATCAGCAATCGGGGTGTTGGTTGAGGACGCCAGCGCCTTCAGTAGCTCGGCTTCGGACTTCGCGCGTTCATAGGAGGCGAGGCCGGCGACGGCTTCGATGCGGCGGACACCCGCGGCGATGGCGTTCTCACCGACGATGCGGAAGAGACCGATCTCGCCCGTGTGGCGGACATGCGTACCCGCGCAGAGTTCCATCGACCAGCCGTTGAGCGAGGCAGCCTTGCCGCCGACCTGGACGACGCGCACGGAGTCGCCGTACTTGTCGCCGAAGAACTGCATGATGTCCGGGCGGCCCTTGACGGACGCGTAGGCGACTTCGCTCCACGTCACGGCGTCGTTGGCGAGGATACGTTCGTTGACGAGCTTCTCGATGTCGGCCAGCTGGCCCAGCGTGAGCGCCGCGCCGTTGAAGTCGAAGGTCAGCTTCGTCGGGTCGACTGCGGAGCCCTTCTGGGAGGCTTCCTTGGAGACGACCTCATGGAGCGCCCAGTGGAGGATGTGCGTGACCGTGTGGTGACGCTGGATGGCGTCACGGCGGGCCTGGTCGACGGCGATCTCAATCGTCGCACCAGTCTCCGGCGTGTCTTCACCGTCGAGAAAGTGCAGCCAAGTCTGGCCGGACTTCTGGGTGTCGGTGACGTGCCACTGGCGGCCGCCGAGGGTGATGATCGCGGCGTCGCCGACCTGGCCGCCCATCTCGGCGTAGCAAGGGGACTTATCGAGGATGACGGCGG
This sequence comes from Opitutales bacterium, assembly GCA_044232865.1. Taxonomy (GTDB): domain Bacteria; phylum Verrucomicrobiota; class Verrucomicrobiia; order Opitutales; family UBA953; genus UBA953. The sequence goes on from JBIILC010000141.1 coordinate 1,615, forward strand.
TGCGTTCCTTGATCTTGGCAATCTGGGCGACCTTGGCCTGCGTGGCGAGGGCGTCGTAGCCGACGAATGCCGTCGGGTGATCGGAACCGATATCGGAGAGCGTGATGATCTCCTTCTTCTGCGCGGCGCGGGCGCGGTTGCGCTGCTCTTCCATCAGCTTCTCGAAACCGGCACCGTCGACGGTCAGGCCGCGTTCGCGGGCCATGAGCTGGGTGAGATCGAGCGGGAAGCCCTGCTCGTCATAGAGACGGAAAGCGACGGCACCCGAGATGGCGCCGCCGGCCTTGAGCTTGCTGGCTTCGTCTTCAAAGAGGGCGATGCCCTTATCAAGGGTGCGGTTGAAAGATTCTTCTTCAATACGGATGACGTCGGCGACCACGGAACGGCGGGTGCGGATTTCCGGGAAGACGTCGCCCATGGTCTCGGCGAGTACACCGACGAGCTGGTGGAAGAAGCCGTTCTTCAGCCCGAGCGTGCGACCGTAGCGGACAGCGCGACGCAGGATGCGGCGGAGGACGTAGTTGCGGTCGGAGTTGCCCGGCTGAATGCCGTCGGCGATCGCGAAGGAAAGCGTACGGATGTGGTCGGCGATGACGCGGAAGGCCACGTCGTCCTTTTCCTGCTGCGTGTCACCGATCGAACCGGCGGCGGGCAGGGTGGAGCCGTATTTCTTGCCGGAGAGTTCCTCGAGGCGGCGGAAGATCGGCGTGAAGACGTCGCTCTCGTAGTTGGAGATCACGCCGGAGAAGTCCTTGAAGTTCTTCGTGCACTGCATGATGCCGGCGACCCGTTCGAAGCCCATGCCCGTATCGACGTGGCGGGCCGGGAGCGGGCTGAAGGTGCCGTCGGGGTTGGCGTTGAACTGAATGAAGACCAGGTTCCAGATCTCCATGCAGCGGGCGTCGCTGCCGTTGACGAGTGTGCCCTTCGTGTCGCCTTCGGGCGTGAGGTCGACGTGGAGTTCGGTGCAAGGACCGCAGGGGCCGGTCTCGCCCATCATCCAGAAATTATCTTTCTTATTCCCGTTCACGATGTGGACCTCGGGGTCGAGGCCAGCGGCGCGGAACTTCTCGGCCCAGACGTCCCAAGCTTCTTGGTCGAATTCGGAAGGGTCGCCCTTGGACTTGTCGGGCTTGTAGACCGTGGCGTAGAGGCGGTGCTTCGGGAACTTCCAGACTTCGGTGATGAGCTCCCAGGCGTAGTCGATGGCCTCGCGCTTGAAGTAGTCGCCGAAGGACCAGTTGCCCAGCATCTCGAAGAAAGTGTGGTGGTAGGTGTCCAGGCCGACGTCTTCGAGGTCGTTGTGCTTACCGCCAGCGCGGATGCACTTCTGGGTATCGGCGGCGCGGCCGGGGGTGTATGGGCACTTCGTCTGGCCAAGGAAGATCGGGACGAATTGGTTCATCCCGGCGTTCGTGAAGAG
>JBIILC010000142.1:0-3035 GCA_044232865.1 Opitutales bacterium
ACGCCGACCATCCGCACCCACGAACAGATGCGCGGCTGCCGCAAGACGACCGACGGACGTTACCTCGTGAGCGCCAAGGGCGACCGCGCGGTCCTCGAGCTCGCCGCCGACGGCAAGCTGCTCCGCTCCCAGCCCGTCAATGGCGATATCCATGACGTGCGCGAACTCGCCAACGGCAACTGGCTCGTCGCGCTCGGCGAAGGCGACGGCGTCGTGGAATACGACAAAGCCGGCAAGATCGTCTGGAGCATCGGCCGCGACGAAGTCACCGATAACCATATCTTCCTCGCTAGCTCCGTCGAACGCCTGGCGAACGGCAACACGATCGTCATGAACTGGCTCGGCCACGGCCATCTCGGCGCCACCGCCCAGATCTTCGAGGTCGACGCCCAGAAGAAGCTCATCCGCCAGTTCACCGACCACCGTCAGTTCACGAGCATCAATCACATCCAGGTGCTGGAGTAAGCATAGGTGAGAGCGGTTAGCGGATAGCGGTTGGCGGTTAGGAAAAGACAGAACTCAAAAGGGAGACCGGAGACCGGGAAGTTTGCTGGGGGTCCCTTGGGTAGGGCGGTCATTGCCATGACCGCCGTTCGCATCCGTGCGCGCGTCTAGCCGGGCAAGGTCACTGACCATTCCGATATCCGTCCGCCCACGGACGTGATGGCAATCACGTCCCTACCTCATGCCCCAGCCAAGCAGCTGGCCTCCGGCTGCCGAGAATACCCCCGTAACCTAGAGGTAATCGCAGTGTCTTATTTAGGCCTTTGCATGCCTTCCCCCGATGGCGCTAAACAAGGCACCCCACCCCCTTGGCCCCATCTTTTCGCATCCTTGCCCTTTTCGGCCTTTCGCTGAGCTCAGCCCTAGCCGCCGACCTCAAGCCGGCGGACTTGGAATTCTTTGAGTCAAAGATCCGCCCGGTACTGGTCGCAGAGTGCTACGAGTGCCACGACGCCAAGAAGCAGAAAGGCGACCTGCGTCTCGATTATCGCGACGGGCTGCTCAAGGGCGGCGAAGAAGGTCCTTCCATCGTCCCGGGTGACGCGAAGAAGAGCATCCTTCTCCAATCCATGGATCATAGCCATGAGACGCTGCAGATGCCGAAAAAGCGCACGAAGCTCGATGCGCAGATCCTCGCGGACTTTGCGGAATGGATTAACCGCGGCGCTCCGGATCCACGTACGAAAGCCCCCGAAGACTCGATCACCCCCGCGTGGTCCGACCTTTTGCAGGTCCGCCGCAACTGGTGGAGCTTCCAACCGATCACCTCGCCTGCCGTCCCCGGTGGTAAATCCGTCAGTGCCATCGACCGGTTCCTAGATGTGAAGATCGCCGTCGCCGGCATCACGCCTTCCGCTCCGGCCGACAAAGCCACCCTCATTCGCCGCGCAACCTATGTCCTGACAGGCCTACCGCCTACACCCGCTGAGATTGCAGCCTTTGAAGCCGACGCCTCTCCTGCCGCTTTCACCAAGGTCGTCGACCGCCTGCTGGCCTCGCCTCGCTACGGTGAACACTTCGCCCGCCATTGGATGGACCTCGTCCGCTACGCCGATACGCACGGCAGCGAAGGAGATCCCGCCATCCCGCAGGCCTGGCGCTATCGCGATTACCTCATCCGCGCTTTCAATACCGACGTACCCTACGACCAGTTCGTCCGTGAGCAACTCGCAGGCGATCTCCTGAAGTCCCCGCGCATCAACGCCGCCGAAAAACTGAACGAGTCAGCCCTCGGCACCGGACATTTCCGGATGGTCGAGCACGGCTATCAGCCGGTCGATACGATCGACGAACAGGTCCGTAATGTGGACAACCAGATCGACGTCGTCTCGAAGACGTTCCTTGGACTCACGGTATCATGCGCTCGTTGCCATGACCACAAGTTCGACGCCATCAGCCAGGCCGACTTCACCGCCTTCTACGGCATCTTCGCCTCGGCCCGCCCAGGACAGGTGACCGTGGATTCCCCCGCCCTGCTCGATCAGCACCGCGATCGCCTAAGCGAACTCAAGCAGGCCATCCGCTCCGAACTTTCGGCCCAATGGATTCAACAGGCCAAGGACCTGCCCGCTGCGCTCGAGCGTATCCGCGCTAGCTCCAAGGAACGTGTCCGCCTCGAAGACCAATTGGCGCAGATTGAAAAAGAACTCTCCGCCGATGACTTTCGTCGCCGCCTCAAGGCCGACCAGTCCGCCGGGCCCGCCCCGAGCCATTGGTGGACCTTCGAACAGGACGGTCGCGACCTTGTCGGTAAACTTGACGCTCAACTCAATGGCGGCGCGGTCATCAAGAACGGACGCCTCGTCCTGGATGGCCAAGACTCCTTTGCACAAACCGGACCTACCTCCGCGACCCTGACGGCCAAGACCCTCGAAGCCTGGGTCGCCCTCCCTACCCTCGATCAACGCGGCGGTGGCGTGATCACGGTCGAATCCATCGGCGGTGGTAACTTTGATTCACTCGTCTTCGCCGAAAAGCAGAAGGCGAAATGGATGGCCGGCAGCAACAACGGTGTCCGTACCCAGAATGTCGACGGTCCGGCCGAGACGACCAAGCCCGGCGAACTCATCCACCTCGCCATCGTCTATCAGCCCGACGGACGCATCGCCCTCTTCCGCAACGGCCAGCCATACGGTACCGGCTACGCCCCCGCCAATGAGAAGGCAGCCCTGCATGCCTTCGCTCAAGACAAGTCCCGCCTGCTCTTTGGTCGACGCCACACCGGCGGCGGCAACTCCTTCCTGCGCGGCGAACTGGAAGAAGCCCGTCTGTATGGCTTCGCGCTGACCGCCGCTCAAATCGCCGACTCCTTCCGCGCCGGCACGCTCCGCGGCGAACTCTCGCCAATCGCTACCAAGAGCGAAAAGCTCGACTCCCTGCGCGCCCAAGCCGCGGAACTGCGCACCAAGATCGCGGCCTTCAATACTACCGACGGTAAACTCGGCGAGAGCTTCAAGAGCGAACAGGACCCCACCTATCCGTTGCACGCCTCCACCTTCCTGCGCGTCGGACTGAAACCCAAGGAAGCCAAG
>JBIILC010000144.1:0-3015 GCA_044232865.1 Opitutales bacterium
GCGGAGAAGCTGCCGACGTTGTCCGGCGTGCAGGCCTTCCAGACGCCTTTACCTTCAGGTAGGGGTAGTTCGGAAGGGCCAGAGGATTCCTGATAGTGGCGGATCAGCGGGTATTGGGCGACGGCTTTTTCGGCGTCAAAGTTATTAGAGGACTGCACGTTCATCGCCATGTTCGACTGGCCGGAACCGAGCCAGACTTCGCCGACGAGGACGTCCTTCACTTCGACCTTATGTCCATCCTTGCCCGACACGACGAGAGTGCGCGGTTCGGCGGAGGCCTTAAGGGCGTCGAGCTTGAGCATCCACTTTCCGTCCGTGTCGGCGGTGGCGGTCTTGGACTGGCCCGCGAAGGCGACGGTCACGGATTCACCCGCATCGGCCCAGCCCCAGACGGCCACGGGCTTCTCGCGCTGGAGGACCATGTGGTCGGAAATCGGCGCGGCCAAGCGGAAGCTGGCGGCGAAGAGGGAGGAGCAGCCGGCCAGGACGGCCAGCAGGATGGGCAGAAAGCGAGGGGTACGCATACCTTTCAAACAGCGAAAAGCACTGAAGGTTGCGAGCAATTATGTGGCGGGGGTTCGCGGTTGCGACCGTTGGTCGCCCAGCTAGCTTTAGCCTCTGGTGCGCCCCTTCGCCTTCATTTACTTTCTTTTGGTCTCCAGCCTTTGGGCCGCCGAGGCCCCGCAGCCGTTATTGGCGCCCAAGGAGGGCCTCGCCGCATGGAAGGAAAAGAGGGGAGGGTTGATCGCCCGTTGGGAGCAGGCACTTGGTCTGCCGACTCAGTCGAGTCACTTGGACGTCCATCAGTCCGAGGTCTTAGAGGTATTTTTAACGCCCGAGTTCAAGGGCACCGTATTGCGTCAGCGCACCGGGCCCGAGTCTTGGCAGCGCATCCTGCTCATGGAGCCAGTGAAGTTGAAGGGACGAACCGCGGGTGTCGTTGTGCCGTTCTATGATCCGGATCGGATGTGCGGTTACGATCTCAAGACGAAGGTGAAGCTTGGTCCGGAACGGAACACGGCTTTCTTCGGATTGCATCTCGTGCAGCAGGGTTACGTCGTCGCCGCGGTCGAAGCGTATCCTTTCAATCTGCTGACTCCAGTCGAGCAGGCGGCGAGCAAGGGCGGTATGGGCGTCTGGCGTGACGCCGCCGCGAAACTTGCGAAGCAGCACCCGCAGTGGACGGGTATGGGTAAGCTGACCCATGACACCCGGCTCGCGGCCGAAGTCTTGCGTGGATCTGCAAGCGTCGACCCCGAGCGTATCGCAGTGATGGGTCATTCGCTTGGCGGTAAGATGGCCTTCTATGCGGGCTGTCTGGATCCGCGGTTCAAGGCCGTCATCGCGAGCGACTTTGGTATCGCGTGGGATTCGACCAACTGGGGTGATGCCTGGTATTTCGGCTCCAAGCTTAAGGCAATGCGCGCGGATGCCCTCTCGCATGAACAACTACTCGCGTGCGCCGCACCGACGTCCTTCTTCCTGATTGCCGGGCAATACGACAGCCAGGCTGCCAGCGGACCGCTCTTGGATGCGGCGCGCAGGGTGCACGTGCTCTATGGCAAGGACGACGCCGTCGAGATGTTCGATCATCACACCGGTCACCAGCCATCGTGGGATTCGCTGAAGTCCGCTTATCTCTGGCTCGCTCAGAAGATGGACATGCCTCGCCCCGACTTCGCGTATCTCGACGGACTAGCCCGCGAGCAGGCCAAGGCCGGCAAGTAGGCCTTACTTCTTTTTCTTCTTCGCGCCGCCTTGCGGCGGATTGGCGCCGAGCGTCGGACCGTTGTCAGCCGGCATCGAGCGGTGCCAGGCTAGTACGGCGGCAGTCAGGCGTTCGGTGACGGCGGTCTCTTGGGCGGCGAGGTTAGTCGTCTCACCTAGGTCCTTCGAGAGATCGTACAGCAGTGACTTGGAGCCATCATATTCGCAGAGTAGTTTCCAATCGCCTACGCGGACGGCGAGGTCGGGTTGTGGAGTGGGGAGGGCGGGTAGCCAGACCTTCCGGTCGGGCGGTCGGCGCCAGAAGATCGGTCCCGGATGCGAAGCGGGCTTCTGTCCGAGGAGCGTCGCCGAGAGGTCGAAGCCATCGAGGCCGCCGGGGTCCTTGGCTCCGGCGAGATGGGCCAGCGAGGGCGCGAGGTCCATCGCGGCGAAGACCGAAGCGGCATCAAGCGTGCCAACCTTAGTTTTCTCCATGAGGCCAGGCGCCCAGACGACGAGGGAGGAACGGATGCCGCCTTCGTGGAGCTGCGTCTTCGCCCCGCGGAACGGCCCAGCGCTGCCGGCACCCGGTTCGGGCCCGTTGTCGGAGCAGATCACGAAGACCGTGTTGTCGCGCAGGGCGGAGTCGGAGCGGACGCGCTCGAAGAGGCGGCCGAGCTGTCGGTCCATCTCCTCGAGGACGGCGAGGTAGATCCGGTGTTTCTCGGGCGACCATTTCTCGAGCGGAGGGAAGTAGGGGCTGTGGACGTCGTCCGGCCAGAGGTCGACGTAGAACGGCTGCTGCTTGGCCGCGGCCTGGTCGATGAACTTCAGGGCCGCGTCAGCGAAGCCGGCGGTGATGTCGGTGCGGTTCATCCAGGTGACTGGTCCGCCAAGGCGTTCGGCGTCGGCCCAGATTTTCTTCGGCTCCTTGTCGCCGGGCTTGAGCGTGAGCGGGAGGAGCTTCGGTCCCATCCCTTCGAAATTGGTCAGCGAAGCATCGTAGCCATAGGCGGTGATCACGGGAGCGTCATCGACGTCGCGTTGGCCGCCGAGGTGCCACTTTCCAAAATGTCCGGTCGCATAGCCGACGTCCTTGAGCGTGCGAGCGAGCGTCGGGGCTTTGGGGTCAAGCCAGTGGGCGATACCGCGGCGGTTGTTTTCGTCGCGGTGCGCGAGGTAGGAACCGATGCGCCAGCGCTGGGGGTATTGACCCGTCACGAACGCGCAGCGGGAAGGGGAGCAGATGGGCGAGTTGACGTAGAACTGGGAGAAGCGGAGGCCTTCGGCGGCCAGCCGATCGATATT
>JBIILC010000143.1:0-3015 GCA_044232865.1 Opitutales bacterium
GAGAAGACCCTCAACGCCATGCTCGACGCGACCCGCCCGCCGGTCGTGGTTTCAGCCTATCCCCTCTATAACTACATGATGGCCCGCCGCTGGCATCGGGACGATCCCGCCCGCCCGCGTCTCATCACCGTGGTCACGGATTCCATTTCGGTGAATCGCGCCTGGCACCGCGCTCACTCCGATTGGTACGTCACTCCGAACCAGGCCACGGCCGATGTCATGATTTGCCAGGGCGTGCCCGCCGCAAAGGTCCTACCGTACGGCTTCCCGGTGTCCTCCCGTCTTGCCCCGCGCTCGTCGGCCAAGGCCGGTGAACGTCCGCGTGTGCTCGTGATGCTTAATCCCGGCAAGCGCGACGCCGTCGAGCTCGCCAGCGCGCTATCCACGCTCGGACTCGAGCTCACCATCACCGTGGGTAAGGATGCGTCTTTCAAGGAAGCCGTCGAACGTGCCGTCGACGGCCGCGCCGAAGTGCTCGGCTGGACCGACCGCATCCCCTCGTTGATGCTTTCGAGTCATCTCGTCGTCAGCAAGGCCGGTGGCGCGACCACGCATGAGTGTGTCGCGGCCGGCGTACCGATGATCATCACGCAAGTCATTCCCGGGCAGGAAGCCGGCAATGGCCGACTCATCGCCGAGCATGGCGCTGGCGCCTACGGCCTGACGGCGGCCTCTGCACGTGCGATCATCGCCGAAGCTTTCACTGGTGACTGGGCTCTCTGGAAGAAATGGAAAGCCTCCGTCGACGGACTCGGCGACGCCGGTGGTGCCGACCGCGTGGCGGATCTGGTGGAGCGCGAGATAGCGGTTAAGAGGTAGGGATGCGATGACATCGCATCCGCGTGTTAGGTAGGGCTGACCATCCTTGGTCGGCCGCGGCCGAGCAGGGATGCTCGGCCCTACCCAAGGCAGAGATGCATAACTCAAGGGGAAACCAGAGACCGGATGTTGTGCGGGTGTATTTAGCCCCAGCATCCTTTCCGGTTTCCCTTTGTCTTTCCGCGAACGGACGCGACGCAGTCGCGCCCCTACCCATTACCCTCTCGCTTCTAGATATGCTTTAACTTCACCGGCGAGCTTGTCGCTGAGGCCGGCGACTTCCGCGATTTCCGCGGCGGTGGCCTTGCGCAGTTTCTGGATGCTGCCGAAGTGTGCGAGTAGCGCGTCTTTGCGCTTCGGCCCCAGACCTGGCATCTCGTCGAGTAGCGACTCGCGTAGCTTGCGGGTACGGAGTTCGGCGTTGAAGTCGTTGGCGAAGCGGTGGGCTTCGTCGCGGATGCGCATGAGCAAGGCTAGCCCTACGTCGTGGCGCGGGAGCTTCAGTTCGCGTCCGTCGGGGAAGACGATCGTCTCCTCGCGCTTGGCGAGGCCGATGAGCGGAGGCGGGGCGAGGTCGTGTTCCTTGAACGCCGCGAGCGCGGCGCCGACCTGGCCGAGTCCACCGTCGATGATGACCAGCTCGGGGAAGGCACGATGTTCTTCGTGCAAGCGGGTGTAGCGGCGGCCAACCACTTCCTGCATCGAGCGGAAGTCATCGTTGCCTTCGAAGGACTTGATCTTGAAGCGACGGTAGCCGGACTTGTCGGCCTGGCCGTCGACGAAGCGCACCATCGATGCCACGGCGAGCGTGCCCGAGATGTGCGAGATATCGAAGCACTCCGCCGTGGCGGGCGGACGTTCCAGCCCAAGAGCGGCGGCGAGCGAGGTCAGGGCGCCAGCTTCGTCGCGGCGGGGCAGGGGATTTTCGCGGAGGAAGCGGCGGGACTTCTCCGTCGTGCGTTTCAACGCGTCGAGCAAGTCACGCAAGCTCGCGGCTTTTTCGTAGTCGCGGTCGGCGGCAGCCTTGCGCATGTCGACTTCGACTTGTTCGCCCCAGCTCTCGACCTTGCCTTCGAGGAACGCGCAGGCCTCGGTCACGCGGGCGGCGTATTCCTCGGTCGTGACCACGTTGGCGTGCTTCTGGATCTCGGAGCGAGCGTCGTCGTAAAGTTTCCACGTGCCGTCGGGCAACGCGGTCGGCGTGCTGTCGGCGAGGAGGATGCCGAACTTCTTGCGCATCTCGTTGAGCGTGCGGCGGACGGCCTGCTGGTGTGGGAAGGGGCCGAAGTAGCGGCAGGCGTCGGTCGTGCGGGCGCGGACGATGCGGAACTTCGGGAGGGCGTCGGCGAGGTCGACCCGGACCTGGGGGAACTGCTTGTCGTCGCGGAAGAGGATGTTCCAGCGGGGGCGCCAGCGTTTGATCAGCTTACCTTCTAGAAGGAGGGCCTCGGTCTCGGACCGGACCTCATGCCATTCCATATCGGCCACCGTGTCCATCATCGCGGCCACTTTGGGGGTCATCCGCTGGCGGGGCACGAAATAGGAGGCTAGGCGCTTCTTGAGGTCCTTGGCCTTGCCTACGTAGACGACCAGCCCAGCGGCGTCCTTCATCAGGTAGACGCCTGGGGTATGGGGGGCACGCCGGGCCTTGGCCTTGGGCGAAAGTTCTTCCCGGTCGGTTTGCATTTTGGGCCTGGTTCGTTAACCCTGCTCAGGCACCCCGTTTCCGCAAATGCTTTCCTGCAACAGCCGACCCCGTCAGGTCCTCGTTATTAACGTGGGCGACGAGCTGTTGGACGGTATCCGAGAGAACGGCCATCTGCTCTGGCTGGGCGAGCATCTCGCCCGACGTGGACTGCCCATCACCCGTTCGATTGTGGTCCGCGATAATGCCAAGGAGATTGCCCGTGAGGTCGGCGAAGCCTGGGGTGCCTACGACCTGATCGTCACCACTGGTGGCATCGGCCCGACCTCCGACGACTACACGCGTGCCGCCATCGCCTCCGCGCTCGGGCTGAAGCTCGAGCATGTTCCGTCCGCCGAGGCGGCGTTACGCGAACGGTTTAAAATGATTGGCCGCAAACTTTCCGAAGCGGACCTCAGCCAGTGCTTCATCCCTGCCGGTGCCGAGGCCTTGCCCAATCCGCGCGGCACCGCCCCCGGCGTCTTCTATCATCGCGATGGCAAGGCCCTCGT
>JBIILC010000012.1:0-33940 GCA_044232865.1 Opitutales bacterium
ATGGTCGGGCATCTATCCGGAGCTCGCCTATTTTAATAACGAAGGCGAATGCGGGACTGGCGCCGTGGTGCCTTGGGCCGACCGTCTCTGGGTCATCACCTACGGCCCGCACCTGCCCTACGGCTCGAGCGACAAACTCTACGAGATCACGCCGGACCTGAAACAGATCGTCCGCCCGGAAAGCGTCGGCGGCACGCCGGCCAACCGCATGATCCACAAGGAATCCAATCAGCTGATTATTGGACCCTACCTCATCGGCGCCGAACGAGACGTACGCGTGATCCCGCCGAAACTCATGCCAGGTCGCCTGACCGGCAACGCCCGCCACCTGACCGACCCGGCGAATAAGATTTATTACGCCACGATGGAAGACGGCCTCTATGAAGTCGACGTCCGCACGCTGGCGGTGAAAGGCCTGATCAAGGAGATCATGAATAAGCCGAAGCCCGGCCAGACCGCGGAAGTCAGCCCGGCGACCATTACCTCGACGCTGCCCGGCTACCACGGCAAGGGACTCTATTCCGGCCAAGGACTCGTCGTCCTCGCCAATAACGGTGAACGCAGCCCAAAGGCACTGCTCGACCCGACCATCACGAGTGGCGCGCTCGGCTCCTTCAACGGCGAAGGCAACTGGTCCCTCATCCGTCGCAACCAGTTCACTGAAGTCACCGGACCGGGCGGACTGACCGGCAACGCTGATCCGGCGAAAGATCCAATCTGGACCGTCGGCTGGGATTTCCGCTCGGTCATCCTGATGGTGATGGAAGACGGCAAGTGGACAAGCTACCGCCTGCCCAAGGGCAGCCACTCGTACGACGGCGCCCACGGCTGGAATACCGAGTGGCCGCGCATCCGCGATATCGGCGAAGAAGGCTCGCGCCTGATGACCATGCACGGCCTCTTCTGGAAATTCCCTGCGAACTTCTCGTCGAAACATTCCACCGGCGTCTCGCCGCGCTCATCCTACCTCAAAGTCATCGGCGACTTCACGCGCTGGCAGGATCGCCTCGTCTTCGGCTGCGATGACACCGCCAAGTCCGAGTTCCTCAACAAGCGTCCCGCCAAGGGCGCGCTCGCTGGCCCCGGCCAGTCACAGTCCAACCTCTGGTTCACCGCGCTCGACGCTCCGGATAAACTCGGCCCGGCCATCGGCCGCGGCAGCGTCTGGGTGGATGAACCCGTCCAGGCCGGCGTCGCCTCCGACCCGTTCCTGCTCGCGGGCTTCGCGAAGCGCGCGGTCTTCCTCGCCCATGACGGCGAAGCCGCGACGACCTTCACACTGGAGATTGACGCCCAAGGCGACGGCCAGTGGAAGAACTGGCGCGACGTGGCGCTGACGTCCCGGAACCGCGCGGCCTGGGTCGAGATCCCGTCGGCCCTGCCCGGCGCCTGGATCCGCGCGAAGACGGACCGCGACGTCGCGAAGGCGAGCGTCACCTTCCAATACGCCGCGAAGGATGACCGCGTCGTCGAACGCGGCGCGCTCTTCAAAGGACTCAGTAAGGCGGGCGACGCCTCCTCGCAGGGCGCGTTCCTGCTCACCCGCGGCGCGAACCTCCGCACGCTCTCGGTGCTCAACGCGAATGTCACGGCTGACCAGACCACCCTCGGCGACGCCTACGAACTCTCCGCCGACCTTAAGCTCACCAAGCTGGCCGACCAGAACGTCGCCGCCTACGTCGAGAAGAACACCCCGATCCCCCAGGGTATCGTCACCGCCGATGAGGCCTCGGTCATCTTCGAGGAAAGCGGCGTCCGCTGGCGCCTACCCCGCTCGGCTTCGCCCGCTCAGGACGCACTGCTCGCCCGCAGTGCCTTACGTAAGGCGCGCGAAGTGTGCACCGAACGCGACATGCTCCAGGCCCACGGCACTTTCTACGAACTCCCGGCGCTCAACGCCAAGGGCGCGATCCGTATGCGTCCGATTGCGACCAGTGATACCGCCGTCCATGACTTCTGCTCCTACCGAGGACTGCTCGTGCTGAGCGGCGTCTCGGCCAACGCCGCAAAGGATGACCACCACATCATCCGCTCCGACGACGGCAAGGCCGCCGTGTGGGTCGGCACGGCCGACGACCTCTGGCAGCTCGGTAAACCGCGCGGCCAGGGCGGCCCCTGGCTGAACACCGCCGTCCAGAAAGGCGCGCCTTCCGATCCTTACCTCATGACCGGCTACGACAAGAAGGGCCTCAAGCTCACCAACCATGGCGCGAAGGCCGTCCGCGTGTCCGTGCTGCTCGACGTCGCTGGCGACGGCCGCAGCTCCGCCTATAAGGTCATCGAAGTGCCGGCCGGCGGCGAAGTCGTTCACGCCTTCGAATCGTGGCTCAACGCCTACTGGGTCCGCTTCGTCGCCGACGAAGACGGCATCCTGTCCGCACAGCTGACCTACGAATAATCGCAACCATTGGCGGTTTCCGCGGTTCTACTGGGACAACCCCATGTCGCTCCGCCTCCTCGCCTTCCTCGCCCTCGTGTCACCGCTCTGCGCGGCTGACGCCCCTGTCACGCTCCTCGCCCAGCCGGATAAGGAACTTGTCAGCGACGCCCTGACCAAAGACGCCAAGACCGCCGAATGGAAGATCGCCAAGGGCAAGTGGGAACGCACCGCCGAAGGCGTCCGCGTTGAAGAACTTCCAGACGACAAGCATGGCGCCGCTGGCCGCGTGTCCGTGAAGCTCCAAGATTTTGTCGCCGCCTTCGAATTTCGCCTCGATGGCGCCAAGTCGATTTCGCTCAGCATCAACGACGCCAAGGAACATGTCGCTCGCGTGATGATCACGCCGACATCCCTCCGCGTGCAGAAGGATGATCATGATCATGACGGCCCCGAGAAGAGCATCATCTTCCTGAATCAGGCTCAGGCTTTCGAAGCCGGCTCCTGGCATAGCGTGGTGCTCGAGATGGTCGGCGACACGATGGTCGCGACGATCGACGGCAAGATCAGCGGCTTCGGCAGCGACGACCTCTTCAAGGCCGAGAAGGCCAACCCTGGATTTACCTGTGCCGGCCAGTCTGCCACCTTCCGTAACTTCGTCATCTGGAGCGCCAAGGCTGCACCCAAGGCCACTTGGAAGGAAACGAGCGTCAAGATTACTGAAGCCATGGCCGCGGCGCCCAAGCCGGCGGCGCCCGCCGCCAAGGGCAAAGGCAAGGGTAAGGCCAAAGCCGCCAAATAAGGCCGGCGGAATAGGTTTTGCGGCCGGGGAGCCATCTCCCCGCTTGCACCGAGGGAGGTTACGACCAAGTTCGAACCTCCCTCTTTCATGAACGAGCCCTTCGACACTATCGAGGAAGCACTTGCGGATATCGCCGCCGGGAAACTCGTGATTGTGACGGACGACGAGAACCGCGAGAACGAGGGCGACCTCGTGATGGCGGCATCGAAGGCGACGCCCGAGACGGTCAACATGATGATCCGCCACGCGCGCGGCCTCATTTGTGTCCCGACGGTCGAGCATCAACTCCGCCGGCTGGGCATCTCTCAGATGGTACCGGATAATCGCGAATCGCAGCGCACCGCCTTCGCCGTCGCCGTCGACGCCGCCGAAGGGATCTCTACCGGCATCTCCGCCTATGACCGCGCGAAGACGATCGCGATCCTCGCCGACCCTCAGGCTAAGCCCGAGGCACTCGTGCAGCCCGGCCACATCTTTCCGCTCCTCGCCCGACCTGGCGGCGTACTCCAGCGCGCTGGCCACACCGAAGCCGCGGTCGACCTCGCGTCCCTCGCCGGCCTGCACCCCAGCGGCGTCATCTGCGAGATCTTGAACGAGGACGGCTCGATGGCGCGTCTGCCCGAGCTCGTCGAACTCAAGAAGAAGTTCGGTCTGCACATGATCTCCATCGCGCAGCTCATCGAGTTCCGCCACCGCCGCGAACGCCTCGTCGAGCTCGTCGCCGAAAGCCCCTTCCAGTCCGCGTGGGGCGAGTTCAAGCTCAGCGTCTACCGCTCGCTCCCCGACGGCCGCCAGCACCTCGTCTTCACCCTCGGACAACCAGACGAATCGCCGACGCTCGTGCGTGTGCAGCGCGAGAACATGCTCGGCGACCTTTTCCGAGGCAGCGCGTTCGGCGCCGGCACCTCGCTCGCCGCTAGCTTCGAAGCCGTCGCTAAGGCCGGCCGCGGCGTGATCGTCCACGTCACCCAACCCTTCGGCGGCGTGCAGGCCGACCATTCCGGTATCCGGCTTGGTGCGATGGATGCGCGTGACTACGGTATCGGGGCCCAGATCCTTTCTCATCTCGGACTCCGGCGTATCCGGCTTATCACGAATAACCCGCGCAAGGTCGTGGGACTCGGCGGTTACGCCCTCGAGATCGTCGAGCAGGTTCCGTTCTAAGGGTTTTTGGCCGTTTCCGCTTGCAGAGGGGTTCGGAACAGACTCCATCGGCCACCTGTTCTTCTGCCATGAGCCTAGACAAGCCCACTCCTGACGCCATCGACGGCGCCGAACTTCGCTTCGCCATCGTGTCGGCAGGCTATAACGCGGAACTGGTCCAGGCCCTGAAGAAGAACGCCATCAAAGGTCTCCGCGCCGCAGGCGTCCCCGCCGCCTCCATCGTCGAGCTCGCCGTCCCCGGCTCCGGCGAGATTCCCTTCGCCGCCTACATGGCCGCCATGACGGGCGACTACGACTGCATCATAGCTCTAGGCGTCGTTATCGCCGGCGATACCCCGCACCACGAAATCATCGCGAACTCGACCGCCCACGCCCTGCAGGATGCGGCCATCCGCTCCGAAGTCCCGGTGATCAACGGCATCGTCGTCACCAACAATCGCGAACAGGCCGTCGCCCGTTGCCAAGGCTCGCTCGACCGCGGTACCGAGTTTGCACACGCCGCCCTCACGATGGCCCGCCACCGCATCACGCTCGGTGAACGCCTCGACCAGGTCGAGGAAGAGGAACGTAAGCGCGGCGGCCAGGAACCTTTCGCCCAGAACTGACCGATGGAAAACGACTCCCCTATTTCCGCCTCCGCGCGCGCCAAGATCCGTATCCGGATCAAGGGCGTCGACTACCGCATGGCGGATCAGGCTGCGGCCGATATCATCGCGAGCATCGCTGGCACCGACGCCCGCATCTCGGGCCCATTCCCCCTGCCTTCACAGGTCGAAGAGCCGCGCACCGCCCTCCGCGAGGAAATCCGCAGTCATCGCCGCCTGATCGAAATCATCGGCTCGAGCCCGAAGACCGTCGACGCGTTCCGCCGCCACAACATCCCAGCCGGCATCGAGATTGCCATCGTCGCTCCCGACGAACCGGTCGTGCCGGACCCGGCTGCGCCCCCCGCGAAGCGCAATCGCCGCCATGACAGCCGCGTAGCTGCCATGCAGTTCCTCTGCTCTTGGGAAGTCCAACGCCATGCGGACATGGTCACGGGCCTCTTCGACTTCTTCTCCGAACGTCCCCAGCCTCGCGAATATTATACCTTCGCCGAAGAACTGATCCAGGGTGTGATCCGTGACCTCGCACTCATCGACGAGATCATCGGCAAGTATGCCAAGAACTGGGCCTTCGGCCGCATCGCGCGCGTCGACCTCGCGATCCTGCGTATCGCCATCTTCGAACTCATGCGCCGCACGGACATCCCGCCGGTCGTCAGCATCAACGAGGCCGTCGACATCGCGAAGGAGTTCTCGACCGAGGAATCCAAGCGCTTTGTGAACGGCATCCTCGATAGCTATAAAGAAGAATTGGGCCGCGACCCACGTAAAGCCGAGGGTGGTTGAACCATGGCGGGCTTCTTCGAACGACTGAAGTCCGGCCTGAGTCGCACGGCCGAGGCCGTGGCGAACCTGCTCGCCCGTCCGATGGACGCCGAGTCGGCCGAGCAGCTGCGTGAACGATTGATCGCCGCCGACTTCGGCCCGGCCACCGCCGACGAAGTCGTCGAAGCCGCCCGGTCCGCTTGGAAATCAGAAGCTGCCCTCCGCAAAACCTCCCCCGCCGAAGCCGCGGCTGAGAGTATCGTCCGCGCGCTCGGTGGTGAAACCGTCGCCGCGCCCGCCTTTTCCAAGCCGCATGTGATCATGCTCCTCGGCGTCAACGGCGCCGGCAAGACCACCACCGCCGCCAAGCTCGCCTGGCGCTGGCGCGAGGAAGGTAAGACTTGCCTGCTCGGCGCGTGCGACACTTTCCGCGCCGCCGCCGGCGAACAACTTTCCGCCTGGGCCGATCGGCTGGGCGTCGAAGTCGTCGGTGGAGCCTCCGGCGCCGACCCCGCCGCCGTGGCCTTCGATGCGGCCAAGGCTGGCGTCGCGCGCGGCGTAGATGTCGTGATTCTCGACACCGCGGGCCGACTCCACACCAAGGCCCACCTTCTGGAAGAACTGCGCAAGGTCGTCCGCGTAACGGCTAAGGCCCACCCCGGCGCACCGCACGAGAAGTGGCTCGTCATTGACGGTTCGCTCGGCGCCAACTCGATCGAGCAGGCGCGCATCTTCCATGAAGCCGTCGGGCTCACCGGCCTGATTGTCACCAAGCTCGATGGCACTGCCCGCGGCGGCGCGCTCGTCGCCGTAGTCCGCGAACTGGGTGTCCCAGTCCGCTACATCGGCGTCGGCGAGCAACCAGCCGACCTCCAGCCTTTCGATGCGCGGGCCTATGCCCGCTCAATCGTCGGTCTGGCGGAGTGAGGTTGTCTTGCCAGCGAGGGCGGCTCGCCTCAGCGTGAACCCATGTCGGCCGAGACCGTTACCGTCGAACTAGGCCAGCGCTCCTACCCCGTTCGCGTTGGGGCTGGGATGTGCAAGGAAGCCTTGGCCGTGGCTGAACGCCGCGTGGCCGCCGGCCAGAAGTGCGTCACCATCACCTCGCCCGGTGTCGCGGCCGCCCAATCTGGTTTCGCTGCGCAGCTCGCTCGCCTCATGCCTGTACTCGCGACGGCGACAGACGGCGAGACCGCCAAGTCGGCCGCCGAACTCGCGCGCGTCTGGGATTTTCTCGCCGCTAATGGCGTGGCCCGTGATGGCGCCGTCTTCGCGCTCGGTGGCGGCGTCGTCGGCGACCTCGCCGGCTTCGCGGCCGCTTCTTACCAGCGGGGCGTCGATTTCTACCAGATCCCGACGACCCTGCTCGCGATGGTCGACAGCTCCGTCGGCGGCAAGACCGGCATCAATCTCACCGCGGGCAAGAACTTGGTCGGCAACTTCCATCAGCCCACGGCCGTCTTCGCCGATACCGACCTACTGGCCACACTACCACCGCGCGAGTTCGCCGCGGGCATGGCTGAAGTCATCAAGCACGGCATCATCGCCGACGCCGACCTTTTTGGTCTTCTGGAACAGAACTCGCCGCTCGCCTGGAATCACCCGCTCCTACCGCGCGTGATCCGTCGCTGTGTGGAGATCAAGGCCGCGGTGGTCGCAGGCGACGAACGCGAGACCAGCGCCCAAGGCGGACGCGCGCTCCTCAACCTTGGACATACTTTCGGTCACGCCATTGAGGCCACCGCCGGCTACGGCACCTATCTGCACGGCGAAGCCGTTGCGATTGGACTCGTGATGGCTGCGCGCCTTTCCGCCGAGCTCAAGCATTGCACCGCCGCCCAAGCCGAACAGGTCGAGGCGACGCTGAAGCTACACGCCCTGCCCACCGCGCTGCGTTCGCCGCTGCCGCTCGAACCCATGCTCGCCGCGATGCGTCGCGATAAGAAGGTCCGCGGCGGCAAGTTGCGCTTCGTCCTGCAGGATGGGATCGGCGCGGCTTGCACGGCGGATTCTGTGCCGGAAGAAGCCGCGGTTCGCGCTCTGCTGGCCGGCGGTGCCGCCCGCTGAGTTCCGTCCGCTTGACCCTCCGGGTGGGTTGGCTTTGGATAATGCATGTCCCGCCTCCTCTGCGTCTGCCTGCTGACGGCCTCCGTCATCCTGCGTGCCGCCGAGGCACCCGAACCTGGCCAGACCTATTTCGGTCGTAATAAGTACATCGAGTATATCGCCGGCACTTTACCCTTCGTACTGTCGGCCGCGCATGGCGGGCGCGATAAGCCCGAGGAACTTCCGGACCGCGTGAAAGGAACCTTCGCATTCGATACCAACACCCAGGAACTCGCCCGCGCAATCGATGACGAATTCGTTGCGCGCACCGGCCAGCACCCTCACGTGGTCATCTGCCGCGTCACGCGTCGCAAGATCGATTGCAATCGTGAGATTGTCGAAGGTGCGGCTGGCCATCCACTGACCGAGCAGAGCTGGAAAGATTTCCAGGGCTTCATCCAGACCGCGCAGAAGGCCGTCGTCGCGAAGCACGGCAAGGGCTTCTACATCGACCTGCACGGGCACGGCCACGCCGATGCGCGCCTCGAGTTGGGCTATGGGCATGACCGGAACGAGTTCGGCCTACCGGTCGAGGAGCTGTCCAAGCCCGAGTTCATCAAGAAAGGCACGCTCCAGTTCTTCGCGCTGAAGAATCCTTCCGCCTACCCGGGGCTTCTGCATGGACCGCAGAGTTTCGGCGCCCTCATGGAGAGCGCTGGCTTCCCTTCCACGCCGAGCCTCGGCAAGCCCGTCCCCGGCGAACCTTACTTCAATGGCGGCTACAACGTCCGCACCCACACCGCGCCTGGTACCGGCTTCGCGGGGTTGCAGATCGAGAGCCACTCCAAGGGCGTGCGCGACACCGACTCTAGCCGGCGCAAGTTCGCGGCGGCGCTGGTCGACCAGTTGGCGGCCTACCTCGACGCCCAAATGGGCCTCAAGTTGCCGCTAAAGCCAAAGGCCAAGTAGGCCTTACTGCTGAGGACCCACGGCCGGCTTAGCCGCGCGCCAGTCGCCCTTAAGCAGACGGTCATCATTCTTCTCGTTGGCCGCGCGCACGCGGTCTTCGAGGGAGCCCTGGCCAGCCGCCTGACCCGAGACGGCCGCAGCGGCGGGCGTCTTCTCAGTGACAAAGGAACGGTCGCCCAGGGGGCTAGCACAGCCACCGAGCAGGAGGAGAGAGAGCAAGGATAGGGTCTTCATGATAAGGTTATTTGGCTCGGCGCTTGGCGTCGACTTCGAGCCAGGCGCGGAGCGCGAGGGCGGACTTGCGGGCGCGATCACGGGCGGCGGTCAGGTCATCAGCATCGGCGACCTCGGCCTTGGTGAATGAATAGAATTTCACCTTGGGCTCCGTGCCGGAAGCGCGGACGGCGATACGGCGGCCATCGGCCAGCTCGGCGAGGATAAACTCCTCGGGCGGTACGCGTTCGCCTTCAGCGTCGAGCACCTTGTCGCGCTCGTAATCCGTGACACGGACGATCTTGGAGCCATCGATGACGGCCGGCGGCGTGGCGCGCCAGGAGGCGACGATGCGGCGAATGCACGCGGCGCCCTCAGCGCCTTCGAACGAAAGGTTTAGGAGATCCTCGTGGTGAGCTCCGTAGCTGAGGTGTAGCACATCGAGCGCGTCGAGCAGCGTGCGGCCACGCGAACGGAGCAGCGCGGCGAACTCACAGAGCATGACCACCGTGGCGTTAGCATCCTTGTCGCGGACGGCGTCGTCCGCGAGGTAACCGTAGCTTTCCTCGGTACCAAGCAGGAACAGCGTCGAGTGGCGCAGCGCGAGCGGGGCGCGCCGACGGAGCGGGAGCGCAGCGGCATCCGGGCCCGCGCCTTCAGCCAAGCGGCGACTCCAGTTCTCGAGCTTGCGGGCAATCCATTTAAAGCCGACAAGCGTCTCGACGCAGCGGATGCCATGGCGGGCGCAAATCGCGGCGACGAGCGGCGTCGTCACCAGCGACTTCACCACGGCGGCGTTCGGCGAACCGGCTTCGGGCAGGATGCCGGCGTCCTTCAGGGAGGAGAGGCGGAACTCGGTCAGTAGCGCGGCGACTTCGTTGCCGTTGAGGAGACGATGGCCGCCGGCGGGCAGCGGGCAGGCCACGCCGACGCGGTCGGAATCGGGGTCGGTCGCGAGGATGAGGTCGGCGCCAATCTCGTCGGCGAGCTTCAGGGCCAACGCGAAGGTGCTGGCGTTTTCCGGATTCGGGGAAGCGACGGTCGGGAAGCGGCCGTCGTGCTCGCGCTGCTCCTCGACGATGTGCGGGTCGATGCCGACGCGGCGGAGCGCGGGCACGACCATGACGTCGCCGGTGCCATGGACGTTCGTGAAGACGACCTTCGGCGTGTGACGCGAAATGACCTCGGGATCGAGGACGACGCCGGCGAGGCGAGCGAGATAGGCGTCTTCGGCGGCGGCCGGAACGGTGAGCACGCGGGTCAGATTCGTCTCGAGGTAGGGAGCGACATCGGCCGGGCCCAGTTTGGCGACTTCGGCGACAATCGTGGCATCATGCGGAGGGAGCACCTGCCCGCCGTCGCCGAGGCAGCACTTGAACCCGTTATCGTGCGAAGGATTATGACTGGCGGTGATGACTACGCCGGCATGGGCGCCGAGATGGCGGACCGTGAAACTTAGCTGGGGGGTCGAGCGGGCGCCGACGAAGAGATAGGCTTCGCCGCCGAGTTCGCTCCAGGCGCCAGCGATGAGTTCGGCGAAGTGGCGGGAGAAATGGCGGACGTCGTGCGCGACGACGAGGCGGGCGCCGGGCTGGGTCGCCGAGACATGCTTCCAGAGACCGATGACCGCGCGGAGGACGTTGATGTCATTGAGGCAGGCCGAGCCGATGGCGGCGCGGAGCGGGAGCCCCTGTGAGTCGAGCTCGTTGGCGGCCGAGACGCGGCCGACGGTGCGACCGCGCATGCCGCCCGTCCCGAAAGCGATACCCTTGTAGAAACGGTCCTCGATCTCTGGCCAAGCACCTCGGTCGCAGAGGTCCTTAAGGGAGTCGATGGCGGCGGCCGGCAGGGCGCCGGAGCGGAGCCAATCCCCGGCGTTGGCCAAGCTGGAGGCGGAAACCTGCCCCTTACCCTGGGCGGCTTGAAGAAGCGAAAGAACGGCGGCGGATGCGCTCATAAGTCCACCCATACTTACCCTCCCGGGGGCGGGGACAAGCCCGTAGCGGGGGTTGACACAAACGGTCCTTTGCCAAGGGTTGACCCCCCATGCCTGAAGACCGTTCCAACAAGCAGCCCCCGGCCGGCGACGACCGTAATCTCGTTGTCGTCGACGAGGATTTCGTGAATGCGGACACCGAGGACCGCCTTTGGCTCTTCTGGGAGCGCAATAAGGATACCATCGTCAAGGGCACCTTCGGTCTCGTCTTTGGCATCTTGGCCTTCCTCGCTTACTTCTTCTGGAACGAAAGCCGCCGCGAAGATCTCGGCGTAGAATTTATCGCCTGCCAAGACGAAGCGGCTCGCCGCTCTTTTGCTTCACGTCACCCGGGCGAAGCCCTCGCCGCCGTCGCCATGACCGACGTCGCCGACGACCTCAAGAAAGCCAGCAAGTTCGCCGACGCCGCCAAGGCGTACGACGAAGCATCCCGCCTCACCGGCCTCGCGGGTAAGGCACCGGCCATCGCCGCACTCGGTACCCGCGCCCGTCTCTACGCCGCCCTCTGTCGCCTCGAAGCTGGCGAAGCTGGCGCGGACAAGGCGATCGCCGCCGTCGCCGACGACGTGAACGCCCCCGAGACCCTTCGTGGCTTCGCCATGCTGACTCTTGCCAATGTCGCCGTCGCCAAGGGCGACACCGCTGAAGCGACCAAGTGGCTCAACGCGATGGACAAGAAGCTCCGTGCCGGGCACGTCTGGAAGTCCGACAAGGAAGCGCTCGTGCAGTCTGAACCGTCGCTCGTCGCACCGGCTGCGCCGGCCGCCAAGTAATCCGTCCGGCACTGGCTCCACGCGGGGTCGACGAGTCCTATTCTCCTTGCCAATAAAGGTCGTTCGGCGTGTCTTTCATTGACCCGTTCGCATGGTGCCGACGAGTCGTAACCCATCCTCCCGGAGCCCGACACATGAACGAAGCAGCGCCCCTCCCGGAAGCCGCCGTCGTGGCGGAAAAACTGACTAAGCGCTATGGCTCCCTGACCGCGGTGGAAGATCTGAGTTTCTCCGTGGCGCCGGGCGAAATCGTCGGCTTCCTGGGCCCGAACGGCGCCGGCAAGTCGACCACGATGCGGATTCTTTCGGGCACGATGTCCGGGACCTCCGGCCGCGCCACCATCTGGGGCGTCTCCGTGGCCCTCGACCCGGCTGGCGCCAAGCGGCATCTGGCCTACATGCCGGAGAATAACCCGCTCCCCGAAGACATGCGCGTCGAAGAGTACCTCACGCTCCGGGCTCGCCTCAAGGACGTCGCCCCCTCCCGGGTCGACGAGCGCGTCCGCAAGGTCATGGATGACTGCGACCTCACCCGCCGCGCCTCCGGCCGACTCATCGGGCAGCTCTCGAAAGGCTTCCGTCAGCGCGTCGGTATCGCCGATGCACTGCTCGCCGAACCACGCGTCGTCATCCTCGACGAGCCGACCATCGGGCTAGACCCTCATCAGATCCTCGGCATCCGCGACCTCATCCGCTCGTTGCGCGGCAAGATGGCCGTACTTATCTCGAGCCACATCCTCCATGAGGTTGAGCAGGTGTGCGACAAGGTCGTCATTATCAACCGCGGCCGCCTCGTCGCGCAGGGTCGCACGGAAGACCTTCGCCGCGAGCTCCTCCCGGAAGTCAGCTTCACCCTCGTGACCCGGTCCGACGAAGCCGCGCTGCTCGTCGCCTGCCGCGCAATTGAACCGGCGGCGTTCGTGACCGCCCTGCCCTCCGCCGACGGCTGGAGCACCTTCCGAATTAGCCTGCCCACCGGTTCGCCCGCCCGCGAAACGCTCGCCGGGGCGCTCATCGCGGCCGGCATCAGCCTCCGGGAAATCGCCGAAGATCGCTTCGGCCTCGAGGATATCTTCCTTGCCGCCACGCGGCGCACCCCGGGAGAATCCCGTCGTTCCTGATGCGCCACTTCCGCACCTTGCTCGCGCACGAACTGCGCGCCGCCGCGCTCTCCTGGAACACCTGGGCTGCGGGCGGACTGTTTCTGGCGCTCATGGGAGGCATCCATTTCTTTGCGCTCGTCGAAGCTAGCCGAGCGCCGAGCGACCGCACGCCCGTCGAGTCGACGCTCTGGTTCTTCTGGCTGCCGCTACTGTGCGTGCTGCCGCTGCTCACCATGCGCACCTTCGCCGAAGAGCGCCGCTCCGGCACTTTGGCCGCGCTGCTGACCACGCCTGCGAGCGCCACCGCGGTCGTGTGGGCAAAGTTCCTGTCGACGTGGATCGTGTGGGTCGTCTTCTGGCTCCTGTTCACCCTCTTCCCTTTCCTCACCGTCCAACGCCTCGGCACGCCCGGCGACGCACGCCTCGGCGACCCTTCGATCCTTTGGGGCGGACTCTGCTTCATCGCCGTCAGCGGCCTGCTACACGTTGCCATCGGTATCCTGTGCAGCTGCGTCACGCGCTCGTCGGCGCTCGCGGCGCTCCTTGCATTCATCTGTCTGCTGGCCATGACCGCTGCGGGCGGCGCGATGGAATCGCTCCCGATTGAAAGCTGGGAATGGCTCGGCTGGCTGCGGGAACCCGCGGCGCACCTGCGCACCTTTGGTCACCTGCAGGATTTTGCTGCCGGGATCCTGGATTCCCGTCCGATCGTGCTGTACGGGACCGGCACCCTCCTCTGCCTAGGTTTGGCGGTATTGTCCGTGGAGGGGCAAGAGTGAGATGGCTCCCATCCGCGACGATTTCGGTTCCGTCCGGCCCATCCGCCGGCTGAACCGCCTGACCCAGGCCCTGCTCGCGATTGCGCTCGCAGTGGTCGTAAACTTCCTCGCTTCACTCCCGGAGTTCCGTCTCCGCCAGGACATCACCTCGGACCGTCGTCACTCGCTTGCGCCCGAATCGGCCGAGACCGTCCGAGCCGCTGGGCGCCGCAGCCCAGTCGGCGTCGGTCGCAACCAAGGCTGGGTGAAGGCGGTATTGGTCACCAACGACTCGTCCGAGCCAGCGCAGGTCGTGCGCTCTCGACTGCTGAAGCTACTCGATTCCTACGTGGTCGAATCGGGTCGCAGCGGTCCCGCCTGGTTCGCCGTCGAACTCGCGGGCGGCGGCCGCAACGCGCCCCTGCTTTCCGAACTCGCGGCGCGCCATGGCGCCCCTGATGCTTCCATTGCGCTTATCCTGAGCTGCGGACCGCGCGCCAAATATATCAGCTACCGTGAACTCGTGACCACGGAAGGTGGCTTTCGGGGTGAAGAGGCCGTGACCGCCGCGCTCATCGAAGTGACCGAAGATAAGGCCGCCATCTGCTACGTCACCATGGGCCACGGCGAACTCGGCGTCGAGGACGCCCTCCCCGAACGCGGGATGTCGCTACTCTCCCGCCAACTGCGCAACCGTAACTTCGAGGTCCGCCAGCTGAACCTCGCCACGGTCGCCGAAGTGCCGCGGGACGCGGCGATGGTGCTCATCGCCGGACCGGTCACCCCCTTCTCCGCCTCCGAGAACGCGCGCCTGAAGAACTACCTTTACGAACGCAACGGCCGCGTGCTCGCGCTGCTCGACCCGGGGCGCGATCATGGCCTTGAGCCGACGCTGGCGGACTGGGCGATCTTCTCGCCCGACGCCGAGCTCCAGGAGCCCGATCCGGCGCGCCGCACGACCGACGGCGACATCGCCCTGATTCGCCTCGAGGAGAAAGAGCACCCGCTCACCAAGGTCCTCAAGGAACAAAACCTCCCGCTCATCGCCTCGCGGATTCGCCCGGCACGCTTCGACGAAGGGAGCGCCCCCGACAGTACGCTGGGAGTCTGGCAACTCGTCCTCTCCTCTACCGCCGCCTGGGGTGAAACCGACCTCGTCCTACGACCGGTGAAATTCGACCCTGATCGCGACCAGGCTGGTGCCGTCTGCGTCGTTGCCGCCGCCGAGCGTGCCACCGGCATCCGTAAGGGCGTGGGGGGCGTGGGAGGCCGTCTTGTCGTCATCGGCACCTCGCAGATCGCCGCCAACCAACGTCTAAACCGCGGAGGTAACCGCGCCTTTGTCACGCAGTGTGCCGCATGGCTCACCGACCGCGACCGAGCGATCTCCCTGCCAGCCCGCGCCGAGGGCGAATATCAGCTCAACGCCACCGCGTCCGACTTCTGGGCCCTGGCCCTCCGCTTCTCCCTGATTCCGCTGGCCATCCTCGCAGTGGGGCTTGCGGTTTCCGTGTGGCGACGCAGAAGTTAACGAGCCTATGCGGATCTCCCGCACCACTGTCATCCTACTGGTCGCCAACCTGATCGCCTTCGGCCTCGTCTGGAGGGCCACGTCTGGCCATCAGCCGACGGCCATCGGCCAGTCGCAGCTCTTCCCGCCAACGCCGACGAAGCTCATCCTCAGCGAGGGCCCTGAGCGCATCGTGCTTGAAAAGCGCAGCGCGGGCTGGCGTCTGACCGAGCCGTTTGACTGGCCGGCTAATATCTGGACCGTCCAACGGTTGCTCGATGAACTTCGCTTCGTCAGCGCCGAAGCCGGTTTCGACGCGGCCGAAGCCAAGGCCAACGGATCGAGCCTCAAGGACTACGGACTCGAAGCCCCGCGCTGGACCCTCAAGGTCACCGCCGAAACCGGCGCGACCGTCGAAGCGAAGATTGGCGTGCAGGCCTCGACCCGCCATCACTTCCTACTTACCGACGACGGCAAGCGGATCATCCCGCTGCCTGAGGCGATGTCCGCGGCCTTGGCCGCCAAGCCCGAGAGCTACCGCGTCGACAAGATCTTTGAGGTCGCCGATTTCGAAGCGCGCGCGGTCTCGGTCCGCCACCGCACCAAGGATAGCGAAGTCGTGACCGCCCTCACTTCTGAAGCGCGCCCGCGTATCGGCCGGCGCGTCCAGTTCCCCGAATGGCGCTTCGAGACCCCTTATGACGCGCTCGCCGACGCGGATGCGACGACCCGCGCCGTCACCGACCTCACGAACCTGCGCGCGAGCAAGTTCGTCGACCTCGCCGACGACGTCACCGGGCTGACCACGCCTACTCTCCGCCTATCGCTCGAAGGGAATTCTCGCCGCCAGGTGCTGCTCGTCGGCAACCCAGCGCCGGGCCAGCCCACGATGCTCTGCGCGCGGCTCGAGGAAAATAATTCGGTCTTCCTCGTCGAGGCCCGCCTGCTCAACGACTGGTTCGCCGCCCGCGAAACGCTCGCCGCCTCCCGGCCCGCCGACTTCGATCCGGCGCTCGTCACCGGCTTCACTATCGCCACCGGCGGCCGCACCATCACGTTGCATCGCCTAGAAGGCGCCACCGCCGAGGCCCGCTGGGAAATCCCAGTCGCGCCTGGCTCCACGGCCACCAAACGACGCGAGGCCGATGCCAAGATTGTCGGGCGCTTCCTTGACGCAGTCGCCCAACTCCGCGCGACCCGCCGCAAATCCGCGGGCGGCACGAGCGTGCCTGCCGTGATGGCGCTGACGAATCCAGGCACCGCTTCCATCCAGACCTTGGAACTTGAGTTCGGCACCGAACGCATGCTGCTCACCTTTACGGACGATCCGGACCGAGGCGCGGGCACACGTGTCGTGCACGCCAAGGGTTCGCCACTCGCGGCAATCTGCGACGTGTCCTTGCTCAACGGCGGCCACCAAAACGTCGAGCCGCAGGCTTGGCGAAAGCGCTCCCTAGCGGAACTTCCCCAGGGAGCCCGCGTAAGCGGCCTCCGCCTCACCGCCCGCGGCGATGGCAAGGTCCTTGGCGAAGCACGCCTAGGACCCGACGGCAACTGGGCCGGCTCCGGTCGACTCGACCCCGCCAGCTCGCGGCGACTTGCGGTCGGCCTTGCCGAAGTACGCGCGGCAGAATTTCCCGGACGCGACGTCGGTGCGGGTGGCTGGAAATTTGAAATCCGCGTGACGGACCAAGCGGCCACGGGTGGCGGAGCTGCCAGCGAAACATTCCGGACTTACCTCTGCTCGGCACCTTTTAGTACGCGCGCCCTGCTCATGCGGGACGAAGCGGATGATGACGACTTCATCCTCGAAGCCGGCCTCGCCGAAATCCTGATTCCGCTCCTGGCCGAACCCGGCAGATGAAACCAAAGCCGGCAAGTTCCCCTTTCCGCAGGTTCCTGCGCGGACTGACGAACACCTGCCTGCTCCTGTTACTCCCAGTCCAGCTGACACTTTGCTGGGTCGCCAACCTCGACCATCCGACGAAGTTACCTGACTTCCTTACGGAGCGCATCTCGACGCAGCTCGCCGAGCACGGCCTGAGCCTACAGGCACGCAATTTCTGGATGATGCCGGACCTGACGTTGGCGGCCGACGACCTGTCGCTCGGCGTCGACGGCATGTCAGGCGACATCTTCACCGCAGCTCGCGTGGAAATCGCGCTCAATCCCGCACTCCTCATCGCCGGCCAGATCGAGCCAACGCAGGTACGCCTGTCGGGCGCCCGTCTCTGGTGCCCGGCCTCCGTCGCCCGCGGCGGCGTCCGCCGGCCGTTGATCGATACCCTGACTCTCGATGTCACCAAGGAAGGCCGCTGGCTTAACCTCCGATCCATCCAAGCACGTGGCGGGAAAATCACCTGCCATCTTTCAGGCGAGGTACCGACCGGGCTCCTTCGCCCCGAGAAAGATAACAAAGGGCCGATCCCCCTTTCCCGCCGGCTGGCCGACGCCTTCGCCTCCATCGAGACGGCGATCGACGTGGCGGAGCGATCCGGCGGGGCCTCTGTCTCGCTTCGTTGCCAAGGTAGCAGCGACGGAAGCGCGGAAATCTCCGTCCAGGCCGTGCTGGGCAACGACTGGTCCGACAGCGGGCTCGGGCTCATCCAAGTGCGCGGGCTCAATCTCCGCGGCGCGATCAAGGTCGCGGCCGAAGGACGAATCACCGACTGGAGGGTCGACGGCGGCGCGCAGGAGATGGCTTGGCGTAACATCACAGCGGAGCGAATTGACCTGCGTGCACGGGGTAAAAGCCGCCGCGAAGATACGGTCGCCGAACTGACGCTTGCCCAAGCCAAGGGCGCTGGTCTCGAACTTCGGCGCGTGAAGCTGGACGGCCGCCCCATCTCGGGCGACGGCTACCGAATCGCCTTCGGCATCCTTTCCGACGGCTCAACGGCCAGCGGTTCAGCCATCCTCGCCTCGACTGGTGCCGTAACGGCCGCCATCAGTCATGCCCACCTCTCGGGTGCAGAGATCAGTGCGCAGCCCGAACTCGGCCGCCTCCTTCACGCCGCCGGCGTCGACCTGCGGGGCGACGTCCTCTTGCGCGAGGTCGCGGCGAACCTCTCAGCGAAGGGCGAGGTCACCCAAGCCTCTGGCGAGATTGCGCTCTCCGGCTTCCGGGGCCTCGGACTTTCGGCAGAGGCGATCTCGCCGGACAAGGCGCTGCCTTTACGCACGCACTTCGATTTCGACCCTACCCGCGCCGCCTCGCCCCTGCAGCTGCGCGACCTACGACTGGCTTCGGTAACCGGTTCGGTCGACTGCGAACTCAAGGCCGGCGGTGCCTTCATGCTTCACCTGAATGGCGAGATGGACCCCACGTGCCTCGACCGCGTTCTTGGCGAGTGGTGGGTCTCGCTCTGGAAGATGTTCTTCCTCCGGGAGCGTCCGTATGCTTTCATCGAGGTCGAAAGTCACTGGGGGTCGCTGACCAGCGTGACCAAAGGACGCGCCCTGCTAAATCGATTCGATTTCATGGGAGCACCTTTCCGCCACGTCGAGGTCTCCATCGACGCCGACCCGAAGCAGACTACCATCGGCCTGCATCGGCTGGGTGGCGGCGATTCCGAAGCCGATGGTAGCGTCGAGGGATCCGCAACGTGGGATTGGACCAAGCCGCTCGCGCTAGCTGGGCCAGTCGTGCGCGCTGAAGGCAACCTCCAGCCTTGGATTGCCGCGCGTTGCGCGGGTAAAGATTTCGGCGAAGCCCTCCGCGGACTCTCCCTGCCCATCGACCGTCGCCTCACCTTACTGCTCACGCCTGGCGTGAAAGGCCCGGATGTGAAGACCTCCATTGAGTGCGCTGGCGCTTTCTCCGCCTGGGGCATCTCTGGAAGCTCTCTACAAGCGAGCACCGAGAATATCGACGGCGGCATGCGCGTGCGCGCAAAACTGGGACTCGCCGATGGAGAAGCTCGCCTCTCGCTGGACGGAGATCCGTTGCGTCAGACCAAGCTCTCGCTCGGCCTCAAGGGCTGCGACCCCGCGCAGATCGGCCAGCTGCTTAACGACCTGAGTACCCCGCCGCCGAAGGATGCCCCGCCGACTCCCGCCACCAAGGTGGCCTCGGCCGGCAAGCTGGACCTCGATTTCGCTGGGCATCTCGACCTTGAAAAGCCCCGCCTACTCAAGGGGCTTGGCCACTACACGCTCACGGACCCGGCGCTCAAGAAGGTGCGGCTACTAGGAGACATCTCCAAGGTCCTGGAAGCACTCGGCGTGGGCGCGACAACGTACGAACTCAGCCAGGCAAAGGGCACTTTCGGCTGTGTGGGCGGGCAGGCGTACTTCCCTGACCTGGCCATCACCGGCCCCAAAGCCCGCCTGGACTTAGCCGGCGAAATCGACCTCCAGGCCTCCACCCTTAACTTCGAAGGGGACTTCTCCCTACCCCGCCAAGGCGGGCTCAACCCGCTGGATCTTCTCAACCTCAATCGTGCCCTGATCAGCTTAACGAAAATTAAGCTAAAAGGGCCTATTTCTAAGCCAGAAACCAGTGCGATTCCGACCCTAAAAGATATCATTAACTCACAGAAGGACAGCAAGTTAGGTAAGATTCCTGATGGAATTCAGGAATGAGGGGTTGATTTACCCCCCTCACACCCTGTATCAGAGAGGGACACCCCCTCACGGAGGACATTACCTTGGACCTAATTAAGATTAAACAAGTCGTGGATTTAATGAAGAAGTCGGACCTTTCCGAGTTCGAAATCCAGGACCAAGATTTCAAGCTGCGCATCAAGCGCGACCTCCCCGGTCGTGCCCCCGTCGCAGCCCCCGCCGCCCCCCTGGCGGCTGCCCCCGCCCCCGTGGCCGCGGCACCTGCCCCTCAGGCTGCTCCCGCCCCGGCCGCCCCCGCCGCGGCGGACCCCAGCATCAAACTGGTGACCTCCCCGATGGTCGGCACCTACTACTGCACCCCTTCCCCTGAGAACCCGCCCTTCGTCACCGTAGGCTCCCCGATTAAGGCCGACTCCGTCGTCTGTATCATCGAGGCCATGAAGGTGATGAACGAGATCCAGTCGGAAATCTCCGGTACGGTGGTCGAGTGCTTGGTCGCCAATGGCACCTCGGTCGAATTCGGCCAGCCTCTCTTCCGCGTGAAGGTCAGCTGAGCGCGAACACCCGAGCATGAACAAGATCCTCATCGCCAATCGCGGCGAAATCGCCCTTCGCGTTATTCGTGCCTGCCGCGAGCTGGGCATCAAGACCGTCGCGGTCTATTCCCAAGCCGACGAGCAGTCGCTGCACGTGCAGCTCGCCGACGAAGCCGTCTGCATCGGGCCTGGCCCGAGCAAGGATTCGTACCTCCGCGAAGATCGTATCATCTCGGCGGCCGAGATCACCAACGTCGACGCCATCCACCCTGGCTACGGTTTCCTTTCCGAACGCGCTGGCTTCGCCGAGAAGTGTGCCGCCGCCAATATCAAGTTCATCGGCCCCAGCCCTGAAGTCATCCGTAAGATGGGCGACAAGGCCGTGGCCCGCCAGACGGCCGCCGCCGCCAAGGTGCCCTGCGTGCCTGGCACCGACGGGCCCGTCGACAATCAGCGCGAAGCCATCAAAGAAGCCCAGCGCATCGGCTTCCCCGTCATCGTCAAGGCCGTCGCCGGCGGCGGTGGCAAGGGTATGCGCATCGTCCATAACGCTGCTGCTTTCGCCAAGGAATTCGAAAGCGCCCGCGCCGAAGCCGAGAAGGCCTTCGGTGATGCTCGCGTTTACATCGAGAAGTACATCGAGCAGCCGCGCCACATCGAGTTCCAGCTCCTGGGCGACGAACACGGTAAGGTCATCCACCTGGGTGAGCGCGACTGCTCCGTGCAGCGCCGCCACCAGAAGCTGATCGAAGAATCTCCCTCCCCCTTCCTGACCCCGAAGCTCCGCGAGGAGATGGGTAAGGTCTCCGTCAAGCTCGCCGAGACCATCGGCTACCAGAACGCTGGTACGATCGAGTTCCTCGTCGATAAAAACGGTAAGTACTACTTCATGGAGATGAACACGCGCATCCAGGTGGAGCACGGCGTCACCGAAGAAGTCACGGACATCGACCTCGTCCGCCGCCAGATCCTCATCGCCTGCGGCGAGAAGCTCGAGCTCTCCCAGAAGGACATCAAGATGACCGGCCACGCCATCGAGTGCCGCATCAACGCCGAAGATCCGGCCCGCAACTTCGCCCCGAGCCCCGGCACCATCGGGCTTTACTACACGCCCGGCGGCCACGGTATCCGCGTCGACTCGCATTGCTACTCGGGCTACGTCATCCCGCCCCTCTATGACTCCATGGTGGCCAAGCTGATCTCGGTCGGCGCGACCCGCCAGAAGGCCCTGGACCGCATGCACCGCGCCCTCGGCGAGTACATCATCCGCGGCATCCACACCACGATCCCGGTTTGCCGTGCGATCATGAAGGATCCGGCCTTCCGCCAGGGCGGCGCGACGACGAAGTACCTCGAGGACTTCTTCGAACGCACCCCGAAGGAACTCTGGTCCGCCGCCCCGCTCACCTAAGCGGCCCTGCCGCCGACGATGAGCGCCCCACCGCGCCCGACCCCCGCCGCCACCGCCCGCCTCAAAACGGGCGGTGACTGTTTACGCTTCGCCAACCGGCTATTCAAGTCGGCCGGCATCGCGCATGGCCAGGGCTTCGTGAACGCCGAAGAGGAATCCCTGACGCTCATGGGCCACGCCACGGGGCTCGCCTGGGAGAAGCTCCCCGCCTGCTTCAAGCGCGCCCTGACAGTCAAGGAGAAGGCCTCCTTCCTCGCGCTGGTGGAACGACGCGTCTTTGACCGCGTGCCTACCGGCTACCTCGTCGGCGAAGCCTGGCTGGGGGGCCTCCGCTTCCATATCGACGAACGCGTCATCATCCCGCGTTCCTACTTCGTCGAGCTCATCCCTGAGGCCATCCCGCAATGGCTCCCGCCGATCGCCCAGATCACCGACGTGGCTGATGTCTGCACGGGCTCAGGCTGCCTCGCCATCCTGCTCGCAAAGCGCTTCCCAAAGGCCCACGTGCATGCGACCGACCTCTCGGCGCCAGCACTCGAAGTCGCTGCCTTGAATATCGACGCCCACAAGCTCGCCAAGCGCGTGAGCCTGCACGAGACGGACACGATGACGGCACTGACCAAGGGGCCGAAGTTCGACTTGATCCTCAGTAATCCACCTTACGAACCTGAAGGCATCTACCGCCGCCTGCCGGCCGAATTCAAGAAGGAGCCGAAGGGCTCGCTGGTCTCGGGCAAGGATGGCCTCGACGTCATCCGTAAACTGCTCACCCAAGCGCGCGAGTCGCTCAAGCCGCACGGCATCCTCGTCATCGAGGTCGGCGGACTACAGAAGACAATGCACCTCGCGTGGCCGAAGCTGCCCATCATGTGGCTGCCCACGGCCGATGGCGCGGACTGTGTCTGCCTGATCCATGCCCCTGATCTGCGACGCGAGCTGCCGTCACCAAGCGCGCGGCGCGGGCGCTGATTCCAGGCGGTCCTGCGTCGGCTTGGGTAGATTCGGGAAGAAATCTAGTCCGGTCAGTTCCTCGAGGCGGCGGATACTCACGACGTAGCGCGTCAACTCGACGTCGCGCCACTTCTCTTCGTGCGGCACGAGGTAGGCGATGACGCGAATCCCTTGGCCCGGCTCGTCATATTCCGAAATCACCATCCAGAAAGACGTAGGCACCGGGATGCGGCCAACCTGCTTCGCGGAGGGCGAGGAGATGACCGGGCCGAGCTGGACCCAGACGGTACCGTAACGCGCGACGTAACGCTTCATGATCCGCTGCTCCATATCCTTCCACAGGCCGGCATTGAGCGCGTGGAGTTGCGGCACGATATTGCTGAGGAGGAACGTCTCCCGCTGCGCCTCCTCGCCGTAGCAGACCGAGATTGCGTAGTTGGGCGCGAGGTGCCCGCGGTCGTAGCCCGAGCGGACGTATTCGGAAGTCGTCACGCGCGACGCGGTACGCGTATCGGACTTGAACGAAGAAGGCCTTTCGAGATACACATCCTTATAAGGAAACACGCGGTAAGAGGACCAGCGGGGCAAAGGCAGCGCATCATCGTAGCCGACCGAGTAGCCGCGATTGACGAGGCGCTTGAGACCCAGGCGATCGGCTGGCTCGCCATAAGGAGCCGTCGCGTCCTTATCCGGTATCGGCGCGGGGATGATGTCGCCCTTCACCGCTTCGGTGCCATCGGCCAAGCGATCCAGAGCGTCGACGACCGTACGCGGCGTCGTGCCGTCCTCGCGCACCGTATCGACCACGTTCAGCACCCGTTGCTCGATGGCGATCTTCTGAGTTCGTTCGGAGAGAACATAAACCAGCCCCAGCACACCGACGGAAAACAGGACGAGCAGACAGACCCAGCCGAGGAAGCGGAGAAGATTCCGAATCATGTCAGCGCGTCAGGTAATAACACTGCCAGGCCCAATGGGCGACGAGTACGATCACGAAGGCGATGCGGACGCGACGTGAGTCGGCCGGGTTGACGACGACACGCAGGCGAAGCGTGTCGCGGCGGAGCCAGAAGACCGCCGAGTAGATCGTCCAGAGGACCGCCAACGTGACGATGAGGAAGAATCCCGGATGAAATAGAAACGCCTGCTCGAAACCCAGATGCACCAGGTTGCGCGCGCAACGCGTGCCGCCGCAGCCGAGGCATGGTAGCCCCGTCAGCCGCATGAAGATACACTGCGGCAATTGGAAGCCCGACAGGAACCATCCCCAGGCGAAGACTGCGCCGCCCAAGAACGTCGCCGGCCAGACGAGCTCGTGATTAAGCTCGCCCGGATAGGCAGGTCTGCGAATCAGCCTAAGCACTGGTCTACGGATTCAAACCCCCCCGGCGCCAAGCCCACCTAAGACCGCGAACGGAAGCGCGCAGCAGCAACAACATAGCACGAACCAGACGAAGCAGGAGATCCCGAACTGCTTCCAGGGGCTGACACCTGTCGCTGCGCCGAAACACTTAAAGTAGACAATCAGCGCCGGGATAAAGAATAGGGAGCTGATGATAATCTGGGCGCCGATATTGAAGGAAAGCAGCTGAAATGGGGCCATGACGATGATGAGCAACCCGGTTGCGAGTAACGTCGCCGCCACCGTGCGCTCGACCGAAACTTGAATCTGGAAAACACGTTGCCCGACCCAGTGCAAGAGGGCGAAGAAAGCGTAGAGTAGCGGAGCAAAGGCCAAGCCGACGATGGTGGAAGCAATCTCGATGCCGATGGGCGCCGAAGGAGCCTTAAGCATCTCCTCGGCAACAGACTGGACAACGGGTGAGGAAAACCCTTGGAGGAATTCAGCGACGCTGCGTCCGGGGTCCTCGTTGAATATCAGTTGAACGGTCTGAAACGGGATACTGATCGCCAGGGCGACGTAACAGAAGGCCAGCCAATCACCGAAGGCGAAGCGTCCGGTCGAAAACGAAGCTGGGTTCGTGATCGCCAGCTTGATCGTCGCAAAGAATGACCCGAGTGACTTGCCCTGCTCCCAGGGAATCGTCGAGGGGGCGGGAGATCCGACAGGCATCACAGAGGGCGAAGACGGCACCCCGACGGCACGAAATTCGGGCCAGTCGCCAAGGGGAGTCCAGGCCGGCATGCCGTCGCGCCAGGCGAGGTCGGAGGGAAGGAAGCGACCTGACTGCAGGCCGGCTTGGATTTCTTCGGGGGCGAAAATCCCGAGCTGAGCGGAATTCCGGGCGACGTGGATTTGCATAGAAATTAGCCGGCGAATTTACCGAAGAAGGCCGCGAACAATATCGCGTAGATTCCGCAGACGCAAAGGCAAGGGATCACTAAAAGTGAAATCACGACCTTCCACCAGGCAATCCGATGCACCTGCGAATGGGCGATGATGGCAGCGACGAGCTGCCACGGCATGACGACGTAGTTAACGCAAGGAATGAAGGCGAAGGGCATGAAAGCACCGTAGGCGTAGGCATTAGCGCGATATGTTTGCGCGAAAGTCCCAGCAGGCTTCCAAGGCAGTAGCAACACGTGCGTGAAGGCGGCGCCGAGGAAGTTGATAAAAGGGACGAACAAGAAGAAGACGGCCAGCGCGCCGGAAATTATCAAGGCGGCCTTCAATGGCCCGACGCCAGTGATCCACGCTGGGAGGGGACCGCCGGAGCCAGGCAAGGTGGCCGTACCCACGGTCGCGATGAAGCCGAAGACCGCCACGTAAAGCAGGCTACCGCAGAGCCAGGCTGGCAGTAGAGCCCAATAGGTGAACGAGATCGGCCGCGCATAATCGCCGTCGCGCAGATTCGCGAACGTACGCACCGGATCGAGGGCAACCTCCTTGATGGTCGCGATAAAATTACCGACCGAGGCACCACGCTCCCAGGAAGGCATGGCGGGGGAGCTTTCGTCTTTCGCACCAAAGGCGGACGCGGCCGGCGAAGACGGCACACCGACGCCGCGGAATTCGGACCAGTCGCCAAGCGGCGTCCAGGCTGCCATGCCATCGCGCCAGGCGAGGTCGGAGGCATGGAAGCGGCCTGACTGCAGGCCGGCGATGATTTCTTCGGGGGCGAAGATTCCGAGTTGGGCGGAGCTCCGGGCGACGTGAATCTGCATGACTGGGAGTAGCCGCTAGGCCAGCCTGCCGCAAACCCAGAACATCCGGATACGGTTAGCCCGCCTCCCCGAAAAGGGCGGCGGGCTAGGAAAGTGGTGAGGAGGGCGGGACTCGAACCCGCGACCGGCGGCTTAGAAGGCTGCTGCTCTGAATCCAGCTGAGCTACCCCCTCATGAAAGTGACCATATGACGGTCACCCCAGATGGGCAAGCCGTCAGCAGACTAGCAGATCAGGTCTCTGAAATTGCTGAAATCCGCCGAAAGACCGCTCGGCATACCCTTGTTGATGACCGAGACGGCATCATGGGAGTGCAGGGATTCGAGGTGCGAGCAGGCGATGACGAAGTCGCGCACGCGGGCATCGGCGTCGAATTGCTCGTAGACGACGCGCGCGGCATCCTCGACGAACTTGGAATAGGCGCCGTTGAGTTCGGCGAAAGCCTGCTCGTCCTCGCGCTTCACCATGACCTGGGTCTCGGTCTGGAGACCCTTGAGGCAGAGGTCCTTCATGTCCTCGATGGTGAGGGCGTGACCTGGCGAGACCTCGGCGACCACGCGAGCCTTGGAGCGCTGCGAATGCGGGATGCCGTAGGCAAGGCGTTCCTCGCGAGCGTGCTCGGCGAGCTCGGCAGAGCAAGGGCAGGCGGACGAGTAGACAAAGTCGAAATGGACGTAGCGACGGAGGCGGTCGAGGTCGTCGATGGTGCCTTCGAGGACCGCGCGGTAATACTGCCAGCCTTCGAGGCCCGAGCGCAGGGACTTCTGCATGATCGGGTAACGCAGTTCGACCATGATACGGGCACGGCTGCAATCGAGGTCCTTCTTGTAGCGGACGAGCACCTCTTCGAGGAGCTCATGCGAGAGCACGCGATCCTTAAACTCGTAAAAAGTCCGCATGATGCGGGACATGTTGATTCCCTTGCGGTCAGCCGCGAGGGACACCGAACCGGTGACCGTGCACTCGAGTGTGATCGGCTTGCCCTCGCGGGTGGCGACCAGCATCGGCAGACGGAAGCCCGAGATACCGACGTGCTGAATCGGGACATTGGCGCCATGAATCAGGGAAGCGTCCTTGTTCTGCATGTCCGGCAACGTGGCGCGGTACGCGTCATCGGCCCGGAAATTCCGGTCGTAGCGGCGGGAAAGATCCCGGCTGCGGGGCGGATGGTCGGCGCGACTCATGGCGGGAAGGTTGGTGGAAAGGCCCGGGCGGGCAAACGGGCTACTAGGAAATTGTCCCCTGCGCTGGAGCCACCTGCCGGATTTGAACCGGCGACATTCTCATTACGAATGAGATGCTCTACCAGCTGAGCTAAGGTGGCGTCGCAGAGGAACGTTGAACATGAGCAGCCCGGAGCGGAAATCAAGCCTTGGCGACGTGGGAATGCCCTCGCCAGCCCCGAAACTAACCGCAAATTAGCCTGAAAGCCCCATGCGAGCCGCCCTCATCGCCCGCCAATTCGACGTCCAGGGAAGGCTCGTGACAGTCGAGCCCTACGGCTCGGGCAACGTCAACGACACCTATCTGGCGGTCTTCCGCACCACCTTCTCGGAGCAGCGCTTCATTGTGCAGCGCATCCGTAAGTCGGTCTTCCCGAACCCGGAAGTGATCATGCAGAACATGCGCGTGCTCACGGACCATTGTCACGCCAAGCTTGAAGCCGAAGCCGAAGGCGCGGACCGCATCTGGCAGCTCCCGAAGATTATCCAGACGAAGACCGGCGAGGATTGGGTGACGGACGTCGACGGCGATCTCTGGCGGGCGATCTCGCAGATCGCCAGCGCAGACGCCTACGAAAAAGTGCGCAACCCGGAACACGCCCATGAGGCGGGCATCGTCCTCGGCCATTTCCATCGCATGGTCAGCGACCTCCCGGCTGAGAAGCTCGGCTACGCGCTGCCCGGTTTTCACGTCACGCCCGGTTACCTCGCCAAGATGGACGCAGCGCTCGCGACGCCCGCGGGGCAGGAACGCCTGAATGCCTCCCAAGAGACTAAGCGCGCGGTCCGCTTCGTCGAAACGCGCCGCGCTCGCTGCTCCGTGCTCGAGGACGCGCGCGCCCGCGGAGACCTCGGCCTACGCACCACGCACGGCGACCCGAAGGTCGGCAACATCATGATCGATGAGGCCACCGGACGCGGCACGTGCATCGTCGATCTCGACACCGTGCAACCTGGGCTGGTCCATTATGACATCGGCGACGCCATGCGCTCCGTGTGCAATCCCGCAGGCGAAGACGCCTCCGAACTCGGCTCCGTCATCTTCGACCTCGAGCTTTTTAGCATGATCTACAGGGGTTATCAGGCCCATGCGAAGGATTTCCTCAGTCAGGCCGACCACCGCCATCTCTTCGATTGCATCCACCTGATCCCGCTCGAACTAGGCATCCGCTTCCTCGCGGACCATCTCGCTGGCGACGTCTATTTCAAAGTCCGTTATCCTGGCCATAACCTGCGACGTGCGCTGGTGCAGTTCAAGTTGGCCGAGAGCATCGAAGCCCGCGAACCTTCCATCCGCAAGGTGCTTGGCGAATCCTAATGGCCGCCGACGTCCCACCTCTCTCCGTGACCGTCTGGGTCGCTCTGGTCATCCTCGCGCTGCTGATGATTCGCGGGGCTTGGCGCGGCTATCGACGCGGCCCGATGCGTCAGCTCGCCGGACCCGTGGCGCTCGCGACCGGTCAGCTCATCGGCTGGATCTTCGGCTCGGATCTCGGGCATGCCTGCCTCCAAGGCACCTCCTACCCTTGGATTCTTCGCGGCTTCACGGGCGTGGTCATCCTGACCTGCCTGACTGGCCTGGCCTGCTACGCTTTGTTCTGGCGGATGGGACGGCAGCCCGAAGGCCAGACGGAAGCCGAGAGCCCGGTCTTAGGCTCACTGGTGGGCTGCTGGAC
Organism: Opitutales bacterium; assembly: GCA_044232865.1. Lineage (GTDB taxonomy): Bacteria > Verrucomicrobiota > Verrucomicrobiia > Opitutales > UBA953 > UBA953. The sequence goes on from JBIILC010000012.1 coordinate 28,570, forward strand.
GGGTCTGCTCTACTTCCTGATCGGCGTCGCCGTGCTGGCGACCGTGGCCTCGGTCTACGACCTGTTCGAAAAGCCCGGCGACAGCCGGCACCACTGGTCGGTCGGGATCCGGAACGACTTGGCCGGCACCGCGTTCACGGCCGACCTCAAGGACTGGTCCCCCATTCCTGACAAGCAGCGGACCCTCATACGCCAGACGAGGCGCCTGATGGCCGACCCGGAGGCCCGTCGCCGGCTCATGGCCCAACCGGAGATTCGCGCCCTCGCCGCCCACCCTACCCTCTATCAGGCCTGGGAAGACAAGAAGGTGCGTGAGTTGTTGAACAACAACGACTTAACTGGATTCATTGATCACCCAAAGGTGCGCGCGGTCTTAGCCGACGAACAGCTCCAAAAAGACGCCGAAAAGGTGGATTTGACCAAGATTATCGAGCAATCCTTGCAGAAGCCAAAAAAGTGAGGGACTGACCATTTTTTGGTAGTCCAGAGGGTTCTTTTGCCTATGTTCAAACCTCCCTCCCCACTCACATGAACAAGTTCTCGTTCCTCCTAGTTGCTCTCTGCGTCTCCCTGAATGCTCAGGAAGCCAAGCCCGCCGAAACCAAGGCCCCTGAGGCTGCGGCTCCGGAGATCAAACTCGCGGGCGGCGCCAAAGCGGAACCGAAGGCCTACTTCGCCGAAGTCTGGGTCGGCAAGAGCATCCCTGAATGCCTCAACTTCCAGAAGAACATCCAGGTCCTCAGCCAGCAGGTCGAAGAACTGAAGCGCCTCCAAGTCTTCCTCGATAACGCCCTCACCACCCCCGAGAAGGAAGCCCGTGGCCACGACATCGCCGCCAAGACCGCCAAGCTCAAGGGTGACAACGAGTCGATGACCAAGCTCTATAACGGCTTCAGCATCGAGCGCCCCTATCAGTTCACCGCCACCAAGGCCGTGATCGCCACTCCGATCTCGAACGAAGAGTTCACCAAGATTTCCTCCGCCAAGGACTTCAAGGCCGACTCCATCATCTCCACCGGCGAGAAGAAGTTCCAGATCCGCGACACCATCTCCGGCCAGGGCGAAGTCGAGACCTTCGGACTCTCCCTTAAGCGCATCACCGATGCCAAGGCCCAGCTCCAGCAGCTCATCGACGTCCAGCCCAAGCTGACCAATGAAGCCGACAAGAAGAAGGTCGAGAAGGCCATCAAGGAAATCCAGGACGACCTCACCAATAGCCTCAGCGAGTTCAAGAAGGCCCGCGGTTTCGACTTCAACGCCGAAGCCATCACCCTCCCCTCCGAAGCCAAGCTCTCCGTCCAGATCACGGAAGAAGAGAAGAAGGCCATCGAAGCCAAGGCTCCGACGTCTTCCGACAAGAAGTAAGCCCCTTACCCCACCCCAACCCCGCCCCTAACATGTCCGCCACCGAAACCCCCACCGCTCCGGCCGAAGCCCCCAAGGGCCCGGTCATCGAGCTCATCCCGCTCGGCCAGAACCTCGGCCGCGTCGTCCTCACGATTTCCAATCAGGGCTCCCTCGCCCGCTTCCAGCAGGAACTGCAGACCCTCGGCCAGCACTTCGGCCGCATCCAGCAGCTCCAGCAGCGCGTCCAGTCCGCCCTCACCACCGTCGAGCGCGACGCCCTGACCAAGGTCGGCGAAGCCGAAGTGAAGGATTTTGCTGAGAAGGACGCCGTGTTCGCCAAGGTCTGGGGATTCAACGTTCCGGCCGTCGCCAATCGCCAGGCCACCTTCGTCAACACCGCCCTCCGCCTCTTCGCCGTCATCTCCGAGGAAGAAGCCGCCAAGGCTCGTTCGTCCGCTGACTTCAAGGAAGAGCAGCTCGTCATCCGCGGTGACCGTCGCCTCCTGCAGACCGCCGAAATCCGCGGCCTCGATCTCGTCATCCAGTTCGACCAGTTCGCTAAGGTCCTCCAGGCCCGCCGCGACGCCGTCATTCAGCTCACCGAGCTGCAGAAGCGTTCTACCAACGACGAAGAAAAGACCCGCATTCAGACCCAGCTCGACCAGACCTTGGAGCTCCTGAACAAGGGCAACAAGGAGATGGCCGAAAGCGTCGGCTACTCGATCACCCACAATTACGAAGTCGAAGTCCTCGAGTCCAAGTTCGTCATCCTGCTCAACCAGGAAGAAGTGAACCAGATCCAGGGTCTCATGGCCAACGCCCAGCAGCAGCAGGCTGCCGCCGCGGCTCCGGTCGCCATCGAAGCCCCGAAGCTCGAGAAGAAGGCCGACAAGAAGAACTAAGCCTCGCGCTACCTCTTCCCCATCAGGCCCGCCCTCACCGGCGGGCCTTTTTGTTGGTTAGAATAACTCGCCCTGCTGCGCGTCGGCCGGCGGCTTGATCTTGGGCTTAGGCGCTTCGCTCAGTGGCGCAGGCGGCTCCGGTGCGGTCAGAGCCCGCCCATGCTTGGACTGGTAGCGGCGCAACGTCGAATGCATCTCCATCTCGGAGAGGAATGCTTCCACTCCGACGATATCTTCCGCGACGGGCTGGCCGGGCGAAAATTCGAAATCAGTCTGGAAAGTGACGAGTTTGAGATTGCCACGGATGCGCTCGGCTTCGGCCTTCACCTGCTCGCGGAAGCGCTCCGGCTGCAAGGCATCGCCCGCACTGAGCACGCCCTCGAGGTTGCCGAATTCAGCGAGCCACTTCACCGCCGTCTTCGGCCCGACTCCCTTAAGTCCAGGGATATTGTCGGAAGCGTCACCGACGAGCGCGAGATAATCGGGGATGCGCTCAGGCGGGACGCCGAACTTCTCGGTGACCGCGGCCGGATCGAGGCGTCGCCAGCCCATGGCCGGATTCGCCGTCGGCGGCGGCGCTAATTGGATGACCGGCCCGCCCACGCACTGACCAAAATCCTTATCGGCACTCACGATGATACACTGGTCGCCGGACGCCGAGAGGATCCGCACAGCGGTCGCAATCAGGTCGTCGGCTTCGACGCCGCGGCGCTCGAAGACCTGGAAACCGAGAAGGGCGGTGAGGCGCTTAATCTCCGGCAGCTGTTGGACGATTTCCTCCGGCGTTTCATCGCGCTGGGCCTTATAGTCCGGCAACGCGGCGAGATGGCGGTCAGAGCCGCCAAGGTCAAAGAAGACGGCGCAACGATCAGGCGTCTCCCCTTCTCGGAGGTCCTGGAGCGACTTCATCCAACCGTGTAAGGCGCCCGTCGGGAACTGGTCGCTCTGCCGACGGAGATTGGACCGCTCCATCGCGAAGTGGCTCCGGAAAACCAGGTTGAAGCCATCGATGAGCAACCAGCGCATGGAGGGAGTGTCGCTCCACCCAGCCAGACCATCGAGAAAAAAGCGGGCCCGCCGAATGGCGGGCCCGTTCTCAGCGAAGCACGAGGCTTGGCTTACTTGGCCGGCTCGGCGACGACCGGAGCCGGACCAGAAGGCGGAGCGACTTCGACGGGTTCACGATAGACCGCACCACCCGGGGAGATGAGCGTGGGGTTCGAGAAGGTCGAGCCAGCGCGCATGCCAGGGTGGCTGCTGCGCAGGGTGGCGCCACCCGGAGAGACGAGGTTGGCCGTCACGAACACCATCAGGCTCTTCTTCTGGATGCTCTTACCGCTGGAGCGGAAGGCTGCGCCGATGAGCGGAATGGAGCCAAGGACAGGGACCTTGTCGTCGATGGTCTTCACTTCTTCGCGGGTCAGGCCGCCGATGACGACCGTAGCGCCGTCGAAGACCGTGACTTCAGTGGTCACTTCGCGGGTGCTGAAGATCGGCTGGAAGAAGCCAGAGGGCACGGAGACGGTGATATTCCCGGAGATAGCGACAGAGGTGCCGCCGTATTCGACGAAGCCTTCGAATTCGGTCACCTTCGGCTTGAGGTTGAGAGCGATCGAGTCGTCGGCCGCGACGGTCGGGGTGACTTCAAGGGTCACGCCGACTTCTTGGATGGTGAAGTCCTGCGGCGTACCGGCAGTGATTGCCACCGCGGCGCCAGCGTTCGGGTTCAGCGCCGTGCCGCCGCCACCGCCCGTGCCGACATTAGACTGGGTGTCGCCATAAGCCTGCGGGTAACGGAGGAGCTGGGCCACCTTGATGACGGCGGTCTTGCCGTCGAGGACGGTGAGGCTCGGGGAGGACATCAAGTCACTGCCGGCGTTCTCTTCGATGGCGCGGATAGCCAAGCTGAGGGTCTCAGCACCGATGATACCGACGTTAGCGGAATAGCTCTGGTTCGTATTGCCGAGGTTGATGCCTCCCGGGAAGTTCGGAGCAGGCTGCGGAATTGACGGGATGCCCGTCACATTGAGGCTACGCACTGTGGAATTATTGGTCGCGAAGACCGAATTGATCGAGCGGAGGTTGGTGCGGGCGGTGGCCGTCGCGGTGGGATCGACCTGCGTAGTGACTCCCGCGATCGTCTGCAGGGTCGGGCTCAGGTTCCAGTTCACGCCGAGCTCGTTCAGGATCTTCTGTTCGACTTCCATGAACTTGGCTTCGATGTGGACCTGCTTGATGTCGGAGTAGCGACGGATGATGTTCTTCACTCGATCCAGATTCTTGCGGCTCTGGTAGACGATGAGGTTCGTGCCGTCATACGAGAGGGTGGACGGGAGCTCGAACGCCACGCCCGAACGGGTGAGGAAGTTCTTGATCGCGACTTCTTCCGGACGCTGGCCATCGCCTGCACCGGCACCACCGGCGGCGGCACCACCGAAGGGGCTAGCGGCACCACCGCCCGCGGCGGCACCCGCGTTACCACCGGCGCCGAGGCCAGTCATCTTCAGCACGGCCGCCGTGGAGAGCGGGTAGATTTCGGTCTCGAGGAGGCTGTCGCCGGTGTCTTCGCGGACTTCGACGATACCGCCGGAGCCGACGGTGAAGCTAAAGCCGACGCGCTTACAGGTGTAATCAAGAGCCTGATAGACAGAAACGCCGCGGAGCTGGAGGCTGACCGTAGGATTCTTGTTGGCGGTATCGATGAGGACGATGTTCACGCCCTTCTGGTCCTTGTCGTAGGTAGCGGCCAGAGTCTGCAGCTGGATGAGCGCGCGGTCGAGCGGCTGGTCGCGGACGAGGAAGCCCTCGGGGAGCTGGATGGACTTCATCTTCTCGATCACCGGGTCGTTGCCGTTGTCGGAGTCGATCTTGATGTTTTCGCGATTGAAGACTTCGGGGAGCTTCCAGGTCTCGTCGAGGAGCTCGAGGAGCTTACCCTTGGTCACGCCACGGTTCCACTGGCCGGAATTTTCAGACAGCATCTGACGGATGCGAATCTGGTAGGCCTTGGATTCGGAATTGTTGGGCTGGTACTGGAGGACTTCGCGGTAGGAGTCGAGGGCACCCTGATAGTCACCGTAAAGGTAGCGGGCACGGCCCCGGACGAGCAACTCGTTCACCTT
>JBIILC010000145.1:0-2990 GCA_044232865.1 Opitutales bacterium
CCTCGAAATGCGGCGACCAAGCGCCGAGGTGGCGCAGGGCGTTCACCGCCTCGCGACGCACATTGCGATTCGAATCGGCGAGGAGACGCTCGGCGAGCGGACCAATCTTCTGGCCGTGCTCGCCGAGAACCCAGAGGGCCTGGATGCGGCGGGCGGCGGGAGCCGAGGCATCGCCAGCGATTGCGAACAGCGCGGCGGACGTGGCTTCATCAGGGCGACGGTCGGCGAGTGTCTGCCAGGCGAGATGGGCGTCGGCGACCACCTTCGAGCCCAAGCGAGCGATCAGGTCGGCGGAAGAAAGCTTGGTGTAATCCGGCACCACCTGAGGAACGAAGCCCTTCGGCTTGATGCGCCAGATGCGGCCCGACTGCTTGTCGCGGTCAGGATGGTTACGGGCGACCTCATTGTGGCTGATAATCTTATTATACCAGTCGATGACGTAGAGGCAGCCGTCCGGACCCATCGTCATGGCGATTGGACGGAAGAACGGGTCGTCGCAGCTGACGAAGTCCTCGAGCTTCTCGAGGCGATAGCCCGAGCCCTCGCGATGCTGGCGGACCGCGTTGACCTTCGAAGTAATGGGGTTGGCGACGTACATCACGCCGTCGTAGCCCTTCGGCCAGACGCCGACATCGGAGAGCGCGAGGCCGCTGAGGCCCGTGCCGCCCATCTTGAATTCAGGCGCCTGCACCGGGAACGGCGGCTGGTAGGATTTGGCGAGACGGTCCGCGCAACCGGGATAAAGGGCGTACTCATGGAAGGGCATCACCGGATAGCCAAAGTCATTGGCCTCCTGGATGAAGCACTCACCTTCGCCGGTCAGCGCGAGGCCCCAGATATTGCAGGGACCGACGCTCGTGGGCTCGAAGAAGCTGCCGTCCGGACGGAAGCGCGCCATGCGCGTGTTCGGGAAATCGGTCACATCACCCTTGGTCGAGACGACCTTGCCTGAATTGAAGGCGCCTTGCGCGAGCCAGAACCAACCGAACGGCGCGCGCGTGAACTGGTGCGGGAAAAGATGCGAATCCTGGATACCGAAGCCCGTTAGCAGGACCTCGCGCTGGTCGGCCTTGCCGTCGCCGTCCGTATCGCGAAGGAAGACCACGTCGTGGCCGTGCTGGACAATCGCGCCATCCTTGTAGGGCAGGACGCCTTCCGGAATCGCCAGCCCATCGGCGAAGGTACGCGGCTGACGGACGCCCGCCTCGAAAGGCTGATCGAAGATGACGACCTTATCCCGGGCCTTGGACTTATAAAGGGCCTCGGCGGCGGCGGGGTTCTCATTGGCGTCGACCGGGTATTCCAGCGCGGTGCTGGACCAGGCCCTGCCCTGCTGGTCGAAGATCAGCATGATGAACTTACCGAAGTCGGCGGACTCCTTCGTGAAGAGCTCGATTTCGAAACCTTCGGGCAGCTTGAAGAGCTTCTGCTGCTCCTCGGCCGAACGACGGACGCCCTGCACATTGTTATAACTCGTGTCCTTTTTCTTCGAAGCGATTGTGGCCTTGGCGGGCTCGGCCTTCTTTTCGGTCGGCTTCACCTTATCCCAGGTCAGCGCGCCAGGCGTCGGCGGAAGTTCCTCGATCGTAATATCCTTGGCCTGAATCTCAGCCATACCGCCGGAGTGGATCTGGATACCAATCTTACCGTCGGCGGCGATGTTCGGTTCGGTCTCAACATAATCGAGTGCTGGCACGCCGTTGATCCAGCTGCGGATACGATTCCCTTCGGCAAGGATGCGGTATTCGTTCCATTCGCCTTCCTTGATCGCGGCGAGCACGGCGGCGGCGTCCTTCGACTGAGCGATGACCTTATTGCGACGGCTCTCGTCGTAGATCTTGCCATACCAGCCTTTACCGTAGTCCACCTGATAGCCGCTCATCTCCGAGCTGTTCGGAACGCGCACACTACGCATCTGAATACCGCTGTTCACGAAGCCCGTGCCAGTCAGCCGCAGTTTGACGCGTAGGTCGAAATTCTGGTACGACTTCTCTGTCGCGAGAAAGAAGTTCTTCGGGACCTTCGTCGTAAGCGAGCCGCCGCGAATCTCGCCAGCCTCGACGCGCCACCAAGTGGCATCACCCTCCCAGCCGGCAAGGGTCTTCCCATCGAACAGGGAAACCGGAGCGGCGTGAACGGTCAGGGCGAGGAACAGGGCCAGGAAGCATCGCATGGGAAGGTGGGGATGAGGAGAAGTTAGTCGCCTGATGGCCGCCCACAACCCTGCTCGTCATCCCATCTTGCAAGCTGATTACCTCCAAAAGCACATCCGCCTCGCACCCCACGCTTGCGTCCCCCGCCTGAACCGCCTGTTTTCTTTGCATGTCCTCCGCCTATAAGCTTCTCCGCGACTGTACCGCGACCTTGATTCCCGCCGGGGACGTCGTCGTACTGGAAGCCGGTACGGAAGTAAATGTCACCCAAGCCCTCGGCGGCTCGGTCACGGTCCGCACCCCGATGGGCCTCTTCCGCATCGCCCCGGCCGACATCGAAGCCCTCGGTCCTGATGCCGTGAGCCAGTACGCGAAGAAGGACGAAACCGTCATCAGCGGCCCCGTAAATCAGGAAGCCCTCTGGGAAGCACTCAAGGGCTGCTTCGATCCGGAAATCCCCGTGAACATCGTGGACCTCGGCCTCATCTATCACCTCGAACTCTCACCCGGCGGGCGCGGCGGCCAGAAGGTCGCTGCGAAGATGACGCTCACCGCACAAGGTTGCGGCATGGGCCCCGTCATCGCGGCCGACGCGAAGTCGAAGATGGAAGCCCTGCCCGGCGTCGAATCCGCCGAAGTCGAGATCGTCTGGGACCCGGTCTGGAATCCGCGCATGATCTCGGAAGCCGGCCGCAAGCAGCTCGGCCTCGAGTGATGCCCGCGCCCGTCCAGTCCGCGACGGCCCTCTACCTGCACGTCCCGTTCTGCGCGTCGTCCTGCGACTTCTGTTCTTTTTACCAAGAGCAACCGAAGCGCGGTGAAATCGACCGCTACCTC
>JBIILC010000015.1:0-29173 GCA_044232865.1 Opitutales bacterium
TCTCCGTTTCGCGCGTCGGTTCCGCCGCGCAGATCAAGGCCTTCAAGCAGGTCGCCGGTAAGGTCAAGGGCGAGCTCGCCAACTACCGCGAACTCGCGGCGTTCGCTCAGTTCGGCTCCGACCTCGATGCGCAGACCAAGGGCATCCTCGATAAGGGCGACCGCTTCGTCGAACTCTTCAAGCAGCCCCCGACCGCCCCGAAGTCCGCTGACATCCAGTGCGGCATCATCTGGGCGATGCAGAACGGCTTCTTCAACGACATGCCGGTGAAGTCCGTCCAGGCCGCCTCCGCTTCCCTTCAGGCCCACCTCGAAACCGCCAAGCCGGCCATTCTCGCGAAGATCCGCCTCGGCAACAAGATCGAGAAAGACGGCGAAGCCGAGCTGAAGTCCGCCTGCGAAACCTGGCGCCGTAGCTTCAAGGTCTAAGCCCTCGGTTCTCTCCCTCTTCCTCCACACCGCCACGCCACATGCCTAAGGGACTCCGCGAGATCCGTAACCGAATCAAATCGGTTAAGAGCACCGGCCAGATCACTCGAGCCATGCAGCTCGTGGCGTCGTCGAAGATGAAGCGCGCGCAGGACTCCGCTCGTGCGGGCCGTGCCTACGCCGAGCTCCTTGGCGAAATCCTCGACACCGCCCAGTCCAAGGTCGGCGATTTCACCCACCCTCTCCTCACCAAGCGCGAGGTCAAGGTCCGCGGCATCCTCCTCGTCACGCCCGATAAGGGCATGGCTGGCGCGCTCAACGGCAACCTGATCCGCCTCGCCGCTGAACAGAAGAACGCCGTCTTTGTGTGCATCGGCCGCAAGGGCGCCCAGGCCATCGCGCGCTCCGGACGCAAAATCCTCGCCGACTTCCCGGTCACCGACCGCGCGAACTTCTCCGAAGTCCGCCCCGCCGCCGAATACCTGATCAAGGCGTTTACCGAAGGCACGGTCGATACGGTCGAAGTCCTCTTCGCTCACTTTAAGAACACGATGGTGCAGACTCCGCGCGTCCTGCAGCTCCTGCCGGCCGACAGCCTCGTCGCCCAAGCCCGCGAGTTCCGCACCAAGCTCGGTATTCCTGCGCCGAAGATCGAGGACGACGAACGCGACATGCTCTTCGAGCCTTCCGCCGCCGCGATCCTCAACCAGCTGCCCGCCCTCTTCTTTAAGCAGGCTGTTCACCAAGCTGTCCTCGAATCGAAGGCTTCCGAGTTCAGCTCGCGCATGGTCGCCATGAAGGCCGCCACCGACAACGCCAAGAAGATCAGCGCCGCCCTCTCCCTCGAATATAACAAGGCTCGTCAGGCTGCGATCACCCAGGAAATCCTGGAGCTCACCGCCGGCGCCGCCGCCCAGTAATTTCCAAACCCTCCCACTTCTACAAATATCATGAGCACTAAAGGTACGATCACCCAGGTCCTCGGCGCCGTCGTCGACGTCCAATTCCCCTCCGACAAGGTCCCTGAGATCTACAATGCGATCCAGATCGACTATAAGGTCGAAGGAAAGGCCACCAAGCTGATCCTCGAGGTCCAGCAGCACCTCGGCAACGGACTCGTCCGCGCCGTGGCGATGACTTCCACCGAAGGCCTGGTGCGCGGCGGCGATGCCGTCGACACCGGCGCCCCGATCACCGTGCCCGTGGGCAACGGCGTCCTCGGCCGCATCTTTAACGTCACCGGCGACGCCGTCGACGAACGCGGCCCGGTCGAGCACACGAAGCGCTACCCGATCCACCGTCTGCCCCCGCCCCTCACCGAGCAGGCTACTTCCGCCGAACTCCTCGGCACCGGCATCAAGGTCATCGATTTGATCTGTCCCTTCGTCAAGGGCGGTAAGGTCGGCGCCTTCGGTGGCGCTGGCGTCGGCAAGACCGTCGTCATCATGGAGCTGATCAACAACATCGCGATGAAGCAGGGCGGTTTCTCCGTCTTCGCTGGCGTCGGCGAGCGCTCCCGTGAAGGCAATGACCTCTACCACGAAATGTCCGAAGCAGGCGTTATCGACCAGAAGGATCTCTCGAAGTCCAAGGTCGCCCTCGTGTACGGCCAGATGAATGAGCCGCCCGGTGCCCGTATGCGCGTCGCCCTCTCGGCTCTCGCGATGGCCGAATTCTTCCGCGACGAACAGAACCGCGACGTTCTCCTCTTCGTCGACAACGTCTTCCGCTTCTCCCAGGCCGGCTCCGAAGTGTCCGCTCTCCTTGGTCGCTCGCCCTCCGCGGTGGGTTACCAGCCGACCCTCGCCTCCGAAATGGGCAACCTCCAGGAACGCATCACCTCGACCAAGAAGGGTTCGATCACGTCCTTCCAGGCCGTGTACGTCCCGGCGGACGACTTGACCGACCCGGCCCCGGCTAACACCTTCGCTCACCTTGACTCGACCGTCGTGCTCGAGCGCCGCATCGCCGAACTGGGTATCTACCCGGCCGTCGACCCGCTCGCTTCCACCTCGACCGCGCTCGCTCCTGAAGTCGTCGGCGACCGTCACTTCCGTGTCGCTCGCGGCGTGCAGGGCCTGCTCCAGCGATACAAGGACCTCCAGGATATCATCGCGATCCTGGGTCTCGATGAACTCTCCCCTGACGACAAGCTCGTCGTCTTCCGCGCCCGTAAGGTGCAGAAGTTCCTCTCCCAGCCGTTCCACGTCGCGGAAATCTTCACGGGCTCGCCCGGCAAGTACGTCGCCCTCGACGACACGCTGCGCGGTTTCGAGATGATCCTCTCCGGCGAGCTCGACCACGTGAACGAGAACGACTTCTACATGAAGGGCGGCATCGACGAGGTTCTCGCCGCTTCGGGACAGTCCAAGAAATAAGCCCACATGTCCCTTACGGTCGAAATCGTCACCCCTGATCGCCGCGCCTATGAAGGCACGGCGGACAAGGTGACCCTGCCCACCGCCATGGGCAGCATCGGCATCCTGCCCGGCCACCAGCCTATCACCGCGATCATCGCTGCCGGTGAAGTAATCCTGACGATCGACGGCAAGATCAGCCGCCTCGCTATCGACCAGGGTTTCGTCCGCGTCGTCTCCGATAAGGTCTCGGTTGTGACCGAAGCCGCTATCGACGAATCGAAGATCGACCTTAAGGCCGTCGAGAACGCCGAAGCGCGGGCTCGCGAAGCCGTCGAGGCCGCCCGTGGTCAGAAGGACATCGACCCTGTCGAGATCGCGAAGATGGAGCAGATTCTCCGCTTCGCCTTGGTGCAGCGCCTCGTGAAGGGCCGCACTTCGCAGGGAATGACGGAGTAAGTTGCCGCTTCTCGGCATCTTCGCTCCGTTTTTCGTTTAAAGTCATTTAAGCGGAACTTGCCCCTCCTTCGCGGGAAGGGCAGAGTCCCCTTGTGATTAAATCTGCGATCACGGTTTCGCTCGTCGCCCAAGCCAAGGGCGGACCCTTCGTCTATTGGGACGGACTCGAGTCCGCCGCGGCCTCCGCTGCGAAGCTCGGCTTCGACGCGATCGAGATCTTCGCCCCTTCGGCCGCCTCCATCGACCGGCCGGCACTACATACTTTGCTCAAGAAGCACGGCCTCTCCGCCGCGGCCTTCGGCACCGGCGGCGGGTGGCTCGTTCACAAGTGGCACCTGACCCACGCCGACCCCACCATCCGCCAGCAGGCCCGCGAATTCATCCGCGCGATTATCGACGTTGCCGGCGAATTCAAAGCCCCGGCCATCATCGGCTCGATGCAGGGCAAGGCCGAGGGCGACGTCTCCCGCGACCAAGCACTAGCCTGGCTCGCCGAAGCACTCACCGACCTGGGTGCCCACGCCGCTCAATACGGCGTTCCCCTCCTCTACGAGCCGCTCAATCGCTACGAGACGAATCTCCTTAACCGCCAGCTCGACGCTGCCCAATTCCTCGAAGCCCGTAAGGTCGCGAACGTGAAGCTCCTCTGTGACCTGTTCCATATGAACATCGAGGAGGTCTCGAAAGCCGCCACGCTCCGCGCCTGCGGCCGTCACGTCGGCCACGTCCACTTCGCCGACAGCAACCGCCAGGCCATCGGCTTCGGCCACACGGACGCCGCCTCGGTCATCGCCGCGCTCAAGGACATCGGCTTCACCGGATATCTCTCCGGCGAGATTCTTCCTTTGCCTGATTCCGAAGCCGCCGCCGCGCAGACGATTATGGCCATTCGCACCCACTTACCCCGCTAAGACCATGCTCAAGCACCAACTCATCCATCCGAGGATCTCCGAAATCCTTGCCCGCGCCGGCCATCACTCGGTCATCCTGATCGCCGACGGCAATTACCCGGTCTGGGGTAAGAAGGGCCCGAATGCCGAACTGGTCTCGCTCAACCTCTCTCCCGGCATTCCGACCGTCGCTCAGGTATTGCGCGCGGTGCTCAGCGCGGTCCCGGTCGACGCGGTTAATACGATGGGCATCCCGCCAGATGATTCCTACGCGCAGAAGGGTGAGCCGCCCGTGTGGGCCGAGTTCCGCCAGGAAGTGAAGGCCGCCGGCCTGAAGCTCGAACTACAGCCGATCCTGAAGTGGGATTTCTACAAGGCCGTCGAATCCGCCGATCATATCCTCACGATCCAGACCGGCGACCAAGCCCTCTGGGGTAACGTGCTCCTCACCGTTGGCTGCCGTACGGCCTAAACTTTCACAGCATGAAGACTCGCCCCCTCGGCCAGACCGGGATCGAACTCCCCATCCTCAGCTTCGGCGCCTCCTCACTCGGCCAGGAATTCCGCAGCGTCGCCCTCGACGACGCGCTGAAGTCTGTCCAGGTCGCCCTCGATTGCGGGATCAACTTCATCGACACCTCGCCCTTCTATGGCCGTGGTATTTCCGAAGTACTCCTGGGCGTCGCCCTCCGCGGCGTCCCGCGCGATAGTTATAAGCTCTGCTCGAAGCTCGGCCGCTATGACCTGACCCACTTCGACTTCAGCGCCAAGCGCGTCGCGGAGAGCATCGACGTCTCCCTCCACCGCCTCGGCACCGACCACCTCGACGTCATCCTGTGCCACGATATCGAATTCGTCCCGATGCAGCAGATCGTGGACGAAACCATCCCGGCCCTCCGCAAAGCGAAGCAGGCCGGCAAGGTGAAGGCCATCGGCTTCAGCGGCTATCCGCAGAAGATTTTCAAGTTCATCTGCGAGCAGGCCGAGGTCGACTGCGTGCTGAGCTACAACCAGCACACGCTCCAGAACACCCGCTTCTCCGATGAGTCCGTGCCTTACCTGAAGGCCAAGGGCATCGGTGTCATGAACGCCGGCCCCTTCAGCGCCCGTCTGCTCACGAACGCTCCGCTCCCGGCTTGGCTCAAGGAGCCGGAGAACGTGAAGGCCGCCGCTCGCGCTGCTGCCGCCCATTGCGCCGCCAAGGGCAGCGATATCGCCAAGCTCGCGTTGCAGTTCTCGCTCCAGCATCCCGACATCACCACGACGGTCTCGGGCAGCGCCAATCCGGTCAATATCCGCAACTGGGCAAAGTGGGCCGCAGAACCAATCGACGAGCAGCTCCTCGCTGAAGTCCACGCGATCTTTGCGCCAGTCAAGAACCTCGGCCACCTCGAAGGGCTCAAGGAAAACAACTGAGTCGATGAAAGCTATCCGTCTCGACCAGCCCGGTCAGTTCGCACGGATTGACATCCCGGAGCCACCCGCGCCCGCCGCCGGCGAAGCGGTCGTCCGCGTCCACCGCATCGGCATCTGCGGCACCGACTACGGAGGCTATCTCGGCAAGATGCCATTCTACTCTTACCCGCGCATCCCGGGCCATGAGCTCGGCGTCGAGGTCCTCGCGGTCGGGCCGGGCGTGACGAACGTCAAGCCGGGCGACCGTTGCTCCGTCGAGCCCTACATCAACTGCCAGACGTGCTACAGCTGCCGCCGCGGTTTCACCAACTGCTGCGAGAACCATCAGACGCTCGGCGTGATGTGCGACGGCGGCATGGCCGAGAAGTTCCTCCTGCCAGCCCGCAAGCTCCACCTCTCCACGAAACTTTCCTACGACCAACTCGCGCTCGTCGAGACGCTCGCCATCGGCTGTCACGCCGTCGACCGCGCCGCCCCCAAGGCCGGCGAGACGGTCCTCGTGATTGGCGCCGGCCCGATCGGCCTCTCGGCCGTCGAGTTCGTGAAGGTCTCCGGCGCGAAGTGCGTGGTGATGGACATGAACGCCGACCGTCTGAAGTTCTGCACCGACGTCATGAAGGTGGACGGCGTCATTCAGGCCAAGGGCGACGGCTCGGAGGTCGCCGCGCTTGCGGCCCTGACCAACGGCCAGCTGGCCGACGTGGTCATCGACGCCACGGGCAGCAACAAGTCGATGGTCGCCTGCTTCGCCTACGCGGCCTTCGCCGCCCGCGTCGTCTACGTGGGTATCACGCAGCAGGACCTGACCTTCCCGCATGCGCCGCACCTGCACCGCCGCGAGCTGACCATCATGGCCAGCCGCAACGCGCTCTCGAAGGACTTCGCTCGCATCATCAAACTGATCGAGGACGGCGTGATCGACACGAAGCCCTGGATCACGCACCACGCGAAGTTCGACGACCTGATCGCGACCTTCCCGACCTGGCTCAAGCCGGAGTCGGGCGTGATCAAGGCGATCGTCGACGTGGTCTGATCGCCATGCGCCTCGACGCCCACCAGCATTTCTGGTCGTACGACGCGACGCAATACCCGTGGATTCCGCCGGGCTCACCGCTGCATCGTAGCTGGCTGCCCGACGACCTTGCGACGCTCCAGCAGCCGCTCGGCTTCGATGGCTCGATCGCCGTGCAGGCCCGTCAAGTCGTCGGCGAATCCGACTGGCTCCTCGGCCTCGCGGATAAGCACGCGAACGTGAAGGGCGTCGTCGGTTGGGTCGACTTGCGCTCCGACCGCGTCGAGGCCGACCTCGCCCGCCTCGCCGTGCATCCGAAGTTCGTCGGCGTCCGTCACGTCGTCCAGGAAGAGCCCGACGACGATTTCATGCTGGGGAAGGATTTCCAGCGCGGCATCTCGAAGCTCCAGGCGCATGGCCTGACGTACGACATCCTGATCTACCCCAAGCAGCTGGAGGCCGCGATCCGGCTGGCCGAGAATTTTCCGGACCAGCCCTTCGTCCTCGATCACATCGCGAAGCCGCCCATCAAGGACGGCACGATTGAGCCGTGGAAGTCTCAGCTCCGCCGGCTGGCCAAGCTCCCGAATATCCATTGCAAGGTCTCGGGCATGCTCACCGAAGCTGATCACCAGGCCTGGCAGGCCGAGCAGTTCCGTCCTTATCTCGACACGGTCTTCGAGGCCTTCGGCCCGTCGCGCCTGATGTATGGCTCCGATTGGCCGGTCTGTCTCTTCGCCGGCAGTTACGAGCAGGCGTTCCGTCTTGTCGATGACTACGCCCGTGGGCTGACCGAAGCCGAGCGCTCCGGCCTCTTCGGCGGCAACGGCGCGCGTTTCTACGGCGTGCGTTGAAGTCGTCCGATCACCGGAGACTCTTGACGGGCGTGAAGATCCACCCGTTCGCTTCCATGTCTATCTTCGCGCCGATGGCTCGCGGGTTCTGGATTTCCTTGGGAAGTGGCTGGTTCGTGAATCGAAGGAGTTTCATGCCGCTGCCCTTGCCGTCAGCGCCCATGACTTCGATGCAGAGAACCCCGTAGAAGCTGCCGCCAGGCATCTCTCCGAGGGCGATTTCGATCGGGATTTCGGCGCCGGCGGTCATCTGGATCCATGGTCCGCAGCGGAGCGGCCGACCCGTGGTCGATCGGTGGGTCTCGTCGCACTTTATCCCGTCGAAATCTTTGTAGATGTTGGAAGCTCCGACCACCGGTTGGTAAAAGCCCGAGTCCAATGCGACCTTCCGGCCCCATCGGATGACCAGGAGATCGTCACCGGACCCCACGAAACGGACTTTCCCTGTCTGCGGCACCTTCACCGTGCCTTTGTAATGGGCCAGCCAGCGCGAGGGCTTCACCGTTTTCTCCACCCCATAGGCCTTCGGGCAGATCGTCGCAGAGCTGGCTGGGATGAAGATCTGGGACGCGTAGAGGGAGTCCGGGGCCCGGAACTTATCTGACAGGGAAGCCGCGCCCCAGTTTTTATCCACCAGGAACTCCTTCACTTCCCTGGCGTAAAGGCTGTTGGGTTTGGCGTTCACCGGGTCCTTGTGACTGGCGGCGTCGGGGTTCCCGAACATCTCCGACGGCTTGCCCGCCCGGGTCTGCTTGAAGTCATAGAAATTCCCGACGACGCCATAGTTGACCCCCATTCCCTTCATGCCGAAGAGGGAGACGAAATTTTTGCCACCACCAATCCCCGTACCCTTACCGGCACCAATGCCACCGCCCGAACCACCACCAAAGCCTTTCGAGCTGCCGCCCCCGATGGCCCCGGCGGTCGCCAGCGGATTGGTCAGGCTCGGTAGGCTGCTGATGGCCATCGCAGAATTCGTGTTCTTGCTGGTGATGCGCGAGCTGGTCTTGGTCAGTGCCTTCACATTTTTCGGCTGGAGCTTGGTCTTATATTCCTTGGCCCTGGGGCCGCCGCTACCGCCGCCCGCACCGGTCGCGAAGGTGTTCGGGTCTTTCTTCCCCGAAAGATCCGTGACGGTCGAGACGACCCAGACGACGGCGATGATCACCAATAAAATATGGAGGAGGACGGAAAGCGCCAAGCCTTCCCCGCCTAACCGTTGCCAGAGCGTACGGGTAGGACGATGCAGCGGCGTCGAGGGCGACGCCTCCGCGGATTCGTCCTGGGGTGCGGCCATCCAAGGATTCCATAGTGAGATTGTGGACAGACAATCCGTAAAACAGGGCAACGGCCCTAAATTGTCATAATAATCACAAACACCCCTCATCGGCTTGCCCCGACCGGCCTGGCCGCCATCTTCGATTGCATGGATTCCCGTCTACACGACCTCGAAGAAAGGCTCACTTTCCTCCAGCGGCACGTGGAGCAGCAGGACCGGGTCATCCTCGAGCTCTCCCGGGAGGTCTCCAAGCTATCGGATCGCTTAGCCCGCACCGAAGCCAAGCTGACCCAGACCGCCGACGCCGGAGACCAGGCCCCGCCCGCCGACGAGCGCCCGCCGCATTGGTAAACGGTCGGTTTTAGGATTTGAGGCAGGTCGCGGTCACCCTAGGCTCAGGGCATGGACAACGATTCGCTGACCTATCTCGAATACGGCATCTATCTGTTGGTTTCGCTCTCCGTCACGATTTGGGTCGGACGCACGCTCTTCCGCAGCGGCCGCCCGTTCCTCCTCGAGGCCTTCCATGGCAACGAGACGATGGCCGACTCGGTCAATAATCTCCTGATCATCGGCTTCTACTTGGTGAACGCGGGCTTCATGCTCCTTTTCCTTTCTTCGAAGGAGCACCCAAAGACCGGCATCGATGTCGTCGAGCATCTTAGCAAGTCAGTCGGCGTGGTGATTGTCGTCCTCGGAGTGATGCACCTCATCAACCTCGTCGTGTTGAACTCCCTGCGCACCAGCGGCAACGCCAGTCGCCCGCCCGTCTTGCCTCCGAAAGCCTGAGACGACCGAACGCATGTGCGGCCGCGTCACCCAGTTCTCGCGCTGGGAAGAAATCGTAAAAAGCCTCGCTGCCCCGTCGGCCGAGGTTTCACCGCGTTATAACATTTCTCCCGGCACGTCACTGGTCTCCGTCCGCCGTGAGCAGGGCGTGCTGCGTACGGAAGCGCTCCCTTGGGGTTTCGTGCCGGCTTGGGCTCCGGCCGATGAACAAGAAGGCCACGCCAACGCCCGCGCGGAAGGCATCTACGATCGCCCGACGTTCCGTGACTCGGCCCGCCATCGCCGCTGCGTCATCCCAATCGACGGCTATTACGAGTGGAAGACGGAAGGGAAGCTGAAGTCGCCGTATTACTTCCGCGCGGCCGACGGCGGTCCGCTCGCGGTTGGCGGCCTCTGGTCGCTCCACCTCGCCGCCGATGGCACGCATCGCCGCACGCTCTGCCTGGTGACGGTCGCGCCGAATCGTGAAGCCGGCGAAGTCCATTCGCGCATGCCGGTCGTGCTCTCCGGTGCCGACCGCCAGGCCTGGCTCTCCGAAAAAGCTTTCGCCGCCGAAGATTTCGCCCGCCTGGCCGTCACCGCTCCGGATCGGGCACTGTCTTTGTATCGCGTGTCGCCCGACGTCAATCGGGTCGCGATCGACGCGGAGCGACTGGTGCAGCCGTTGGTGGGCGCGATGGACCAACCGGACTTCTTCGGGGATTTGCTTGGCTAACGGGGCGTTTTTGGACAGACCTCTGGCATGGCCGAGCCGACGCATCACCCAAAAATCGTGGAGAAGCCGTGGGGCCGCGAAATTTGGTATGCCGATCAGGCCGCTTACGCCGGCAAGGTGCTCGAAGTGAAGCAGGGTCGCCGCCTCAGCTTGCAATATCACGAACGCAAGACGGAGACGCTTTACCTCCTTTCAGGCAAGGTGCTCCTGACCTTCCGACCAATCGCGACCGGCGAGACTCCGGCTGCATCCCTCGTCACGGCGGCCGATCAGCGTACCTGGCTCCCGGGACAAGCCTTGCATGTGCCCGTGCGCACCATTCACCGCTTCGAAGCCCTCGAAGACAGCGTGCTGCTCGAAGTCTCCACCCCCGACCTGACCGACGTCGTCCGTCTGCAGGATGACTTCTCGCGCCCGGCTCGCGACTGACCCTTTCTATTCCTATGCGCAAAGTTTTGGCTTTTGACCTCGGCGGCACGAAATTCGCCTTTGGCGTCGTCAATCAGGACGGCACCGTCCTCGGTTCCGGCCGCGTCGAAACCTTCGCCGAAAAGGGACCGCAGCAGGCCTGCGAACGCGTCGCCGAAGCCGCCCACCAGCTCCTCGCTGAACTTAAGCTTAAGCCGGTAGATTTCGTCGCCATCGGTGTCGCCTCGCCCGGCCCGCTCGACATCGCCCGCGGCTGCGTCGACGGTTCACCTAATCTCCCTGGTTGGACCGGCTTCTCAATTACGGATTTCCTGAGTAACTCCTTCGGCGGTTTGCCCGCGCGCATTGACAATGACTGTAACGCCGCCGCGCTCGGCGAATACCGCTTCGGCGCCGGCAAGGGTAAGAAGAACGTCGTCTACATCACCGTCTCCACCGGTATCGGCGGCGGTGCCGTCATCGACGGTCGCCTAATGCGCGGCTCCAATGGTAACGCAGCGGAACTCGGCCACATCCCTCTCACGATGGACGGCCCTCGCTGCGGCTGCGGTAATCCTGGCTGCTGGGAAGTCTACGCCTCTGGTACCGCCATCGCGCGCCGCACCCGCGAAGCCCTCACGGCTGGCCGCGCTTCGAGCATCGTCAAGTTCGCCGGCAGCATCGACCAGGTCACGACGCACCATCTCTTCCAGGCGATGGCCGAAGGCGATGCGCTCGCCAATGAGATCTGGGCGGAGTCTATCAACTACCTCGGTCGTGGCCTCGGCGCGGTGATCAACACTTTCAATCCGGACGTGATTGTCGTCGGTGGCGGCGTGACCGCGGCTGGCGACGCGCTCTTCGTCCCGATGCGCAAGAGCGCCAGCAACTACGCCTTCCCGCGCCTTTCGGCGGTCTGTTCGATCGTCCCGGCCGGCCTCGGCGGCAACGTCGGCGTCGTCGGCGCCGCGGCCTGCGCCTTCGAGCACGTCAGCTGACCTGACTCGCCCGTGATGCGCGTCTCCGTCGTCATCCCGGCGTTCAACGAGGAAAAACTCCTGCCCACGACGCTTGCAGCCATCCGCGGAGCGGCCACCGCTTTCGAGCAGCGTGGCTGGACGTGGGATTGCGTGGTCTGCGACAACAACTCGACCGACGGTACCGCAGCTTGCGCCCGTGCGGCTGGTGCAGTCGTCGTCTTCGAGCCCGTGAATCAGATCGGCCGAGCCCGCGACGCTGGCGCCCGCGCGGCGACCGGCGATTGGCTGGTGTTCATCGACGCAGACTCAACCCCTTCGCCCGCGCTCTTCGCGGCTATCGCGGACCAGATCGGTGCAGGTCGCGCGCTCGGCGGCGGGAGTACGGTCGAACTCGAGCTTGGTACGCCGCGTTACGCCCGTTTCGTCTGCGGGATCTGGAACCTATGCAGCCGCCTCGCCGGCTGGGCCGCTGGCTCCTGCGTCTGGGTCGAAGCCGCGGCCTTTCGCGAAGTAGGCGGCTTTGGTACCGAATACTACGCCGGCGAGGAAGTCTTCCTCAGCCGCCGCCTCAAGTCCTTGGCTCGCCGGACCAGTCGACGTTTCGTTATCCTGTCGGGAAGCCCACTGCACACGTCTTCACGTAAGCTGAAGCTCTACACTGTCACGGAAGCGGCCCGCTTCTTCTTCCGTATGCTCTTCAGCGCCGGACGAGCGGCGAAGCGCCCGGAGAACTGTGATATCTGGTATGATGGCCGGCGCTGAGCGCCCTTAGAGACGCTGACGCTTCCACTTCGGAATCGGGAACACCGTGACTTTGTCCGAACGTAATTCGACGTCGTCGCGGTGGCGCAAGGCCTTGGCCTCGGCGTCCGTGACGATGTCGTAGTGTCGCGTAGCGGTGATGAGGTCGGCGATCTCCCAGCAGTCCTTGGGATTGTTCACCCACTTCTCCGGCGGCAGGCGACTCAGGTCGTAAGGCTTGGAATAGCTGCGCAGGGTTTTACGTGGGCCCTTGGCGTATTCGTGGAAGTAGGATATCGCGAGCTCGCGGACGCTACGGTACACGGGGTCGCGCCAGCGGAGGCAAACGTAGTTGGTCTTCGAGATGGCGCCCCACTTGCCGTTTACGCGGAAAGGCGCGATGACATGGTCCATGTCCTGGTGGGCGCTGAAGTCCAGGAGCAGGGGAGGGTGGCCCTGTAACCAGAGCGCGAAAGCCGCGACCATGGCGCCCTCGATACAATGGGCGCGGCGATGTTTCAGCGTCTGCTCGACGGATCGGGCGGTATCACCCTCAGGCTCGAAGTTCTGCGGGAAATCGACGAGGAAGTCCTGGATGGCCTGCGGGGTGGCGAGCCGGGCGAGCGTCCGAGCCGCCGGCAAGCTGAGGCCGCGCTTCTGCGCGAGTCGGATTCGGGCGGCGAGCGACATGCCTTAGGTCTAGCTGCCCGCCCCGATTGCTCAAGGAGCGAGTGCGTCCCCGCTTTCGGATTGGCTAACCTCCCGGTCTGCGTTTGCTCTCCGTTGTCCGCCATGCCGATCTTCGAAACCACCTGCGCCGATTACGGTAAGCCCAGCGGAACCCCCTGAGATGGATCCGCAAACTCTCCGCGACGGACTGCTGCAGCTCATCCTGCTGATCATCTCGATCGGCCTCCATGAGTTCGGCCACGCCTGGATGGCTGACCTGCGGGGCGACCCGCTCCCCCGCATGCAGGGCCGCGTGACCCTCAACCCCTTCGCCCACGCCGACCCGATTGGTACCATCGCGATCCCCGCGGTCATGATCTTTCTCAGCCCGGGCTTCGGCCTCATCGGCTGGGGCAAGCCCGTCCAGATCTCCCTGCCGAATCCCAAGACCCGCCGGATGGATGATATCTATATCACCCTGGCCGGCCCCGCGATGAACCTCGTGCTCTGTTTCGCCTTCGCTGTCATCGGTGGGTTGGGGAATTTCGACCCGAAGACCCAGGAAGTCGTCATCGATTTCCTCCGGATGGGTATCATTCTGAACGCTAGTTTGGTGGTCTTTAATCTTATCCCTCTGCCGCCCTTGGATGGCTCCCGCCTAGCCCTTCGCCTTGGACTCTACTCCGAGGAGTTGTTCCTGACCTTGGCGCGTTGGGGTTTCGTCATTCTGATCATCCTGATTAATCTACCCCCGTTCACCCGTCTGATGTCCGCCGGTATCCGTCTTCTCGTGCTGCCTTGGTTCGGGCTCTGGGACTTCCTCGCCTGATCGCCGGTCTGGCCACGAGAGGCTTGCCTATTTCCCGCCTGCGGGAGAAAGTCGGGCCATGCAAACCCTCGGCGAACGTCTCCAAGAAGCCCGTCAGCGACTGGGCGTGACCCTCCGCGAAGCGGCGGAGTTCACCAAGATCCGCACCGACTACCTCCAGTCGATGGAGGCCAACCAATTTGAATCCATCCCGCTCGCCGACGTCTACAAGCGTGGCTTCGTGAAGGTCTACGCGAAGTACCTGCGCCTCGATGACGAGAAGGCCGGCGCTGATTTCAATACGCACCATTCCGCTAAGGCTTCGCGTCGCCCGCTCGAAGCGGCCGCCGACGAAGATGCGCCGTTCGAGCCGGAGTCCGGCGTCAGTTCAATCACGCTCAGCCGCGACGCCTTGATTTATGTCGTCATCGGTATCGCGGTCGTTGCGATTGTCCTCGCACTGGTTTTTTCCTGAGCTCGCCCGCGGCTCAGCGGACGCAGCCTAAGCCGGGGACGGTGGCTGCGGTCCCCGCGCCGCCCGCGAGCCGACCCCACCAGATTACGCTCACGTCGGTCAAGGCAGACGTCCGCTACCAAGTCATTGAACTGAACACGGGGGAGTCACCTGGGTACGGTAAGCTTTCCCCGCGCGACAAGCCAATCGTGATCAACGTGAAGGGTCCGAGCGAGCTGCGCTCCTCCGCGGTCGAACACCTGCGCGTGAAGATTGACGGCATCCCGTTCCCAATCCCGGCCACCATCACGGGCGCGATGTACGTAGCTCTGCCCGATACCTTTACCTCCCCGCCGACCCCCAAGGTCGCGCCCGTGCCGACCCCTGCGCCCAAGGCCCCGGCGCCGAAAGCGAAGTCGTCTCGTTGAGTCGAGGGGGTTGACCGTCCGCCCGTCCGGGCTTATCAATGGGCATAGTGCCTCCGCGCCTCGAACAACGTGTCCTCGTCCTTAACCGTCTCTGGCAGCCGGTTAATATCGTAGGCGTCTTGCGCGCGATGAGCCTACTCTTCCGGGGCCGCGCTTCGGCGATCCACGCTGATGCCTCTGGCCACCGCGTGATGAGTTCCGAGGAGTGGATGCGCTTCTCTGTGGAGGCCCCGCCTCCTAATGCCGAATCCGTCCGCACGACGCACATCGTGCTCCGCATCCCCCGTGTGCTCTTGCTCGGAGAATACGACCGCGTCCCGCGCCGCGAGATTCGCTTTTCCCGTCGCAACGTCTACCTGCGCGATGCCAACACCTGCCAGTATTGCGGCCGGCCATTTCGCGACGAGGAACTCAATCTCGATCACGTCGTGCCCCGCGATATCGGCGGCAAGACGAACTGGGAGAATATCGTGACGGCCTGCGTGCGTTGCAACTCCCGCAAAGCCAACCGCCTGCCCGAACAGGCCGGCATGACGCTCCGCCACGCGCCCACGAAGCCGAAGTGGCGCCTGGTGGTCGCGTCGTCCCTGTCTGCCGACGAGGTCGAGTGCTGGAAGGAATTCCTCGAGGTCACGCCCGCCGGTCAGCTTCCTTGGCGGAACTGAGCGACGGCGCTTTCCTTGGTGCGGGTAACCAGATTCGAACTGGTGTATCCACTTTGGAAGAGTGGTGTCCTACCACTGAACGATACCCGCGTGGCCAAGGACGCTCACTATTCCGAGCCGTTCGCCCGGGGTCAAGCCTCGCTCACGGTCCGCCGGGCCGGCTGGGAGCGGAAACCGGCCGGGGAAAGCGGGGTTTGCCGACCCAGTCAAGCCGGGCTGCGGTGGATGACGCTGATGGTGCCGTTGGTCTCGAGGATCACATCCTTGGCCTGCTCGATGTTCGCGAGTCCAGCCGAACGTAGCGCGGACATGAGTTCATGGTGCGTGATCCGCTCGCGGTGCATGACCTTCTCCTGCACCGCACCGTCACGGACAAGGAAGAGCGGCCGTCCGACCAGCGCCCAATGCACAAATCGGAAATGTCGTGAGAGTAGGAGCATGCACCAATTGATGCTGATGAGTGTGCCGGCCAGGAAGAGTCCGCCGCCGAGGCTGTTGTCCCCGCCGTTCATGGCATTCTGCACGGTGTTGCTCAGGATGAGTAGTAGGATGAAGTCAAAAGGCGTTAGCATCCCGGTCTGTCTCCGGCCGGTGAGACGGATGAGGCACAGCAAGAACCCGTAGACGATGATGCCGCGAATCAGGAGCTCCCACCAGGGAAGCACGGGGATGAGCATGGCCCCGAGGTCGAAGGGCTGACGGTCGGCTAGGGCGAGCATGGGCCAAGATAGGCCCAGCCTCCGCATAGGGCGATAGCGTTTGCGCTTCACGCTGGGCCGAGTTCCGTCATCCTGCGCCCATGGCTCGCTCTGCACGCTCCTCCACCCCAGCCGTCCGTGACGTGCTGATGATGGCGACTCCCTCCAAGAACGCCGACCTTCGCTGGTTCGGAGGTTTCCACGCCTCCGACCCGTTCCCAGCGTTCTCCGCCAAGGGTCGCCGTATCGGCCTACTGCCTGGCATGGAAGTCGGCCGCGCCCAAGACGAGTCCGCCTTTGACGAAGTCCTTAACCTCACTGCCACCATCACCGATCTCCGTAAGACCAACCCGAAGGCGGGCGTGGCCGATGCCATCGTCTTCGCCGCCCTCCAGCAGGGCATCCACCGTTTTCGCGTGCCGGCCGATTTCCCAGTGGGACTATATGAGCGCCTCCGCCAGCTCGGTCTCGAGCTCCATCCGGTCGGCGCCCAGCACAACGAACGCGGTTCGCCTGAGCTCTTCCCAGCCCGCCAAGTGAAATCGAAGGCGGAGCTCGCTGGCATCCGTGCGGGTAATGCTGCCGCGGTCGCAGGCTTCAAGGCCGTCGAGAAGGTGCTCGCTGAATCCAAGGCGGACAAAAAGGGCATCCTGCAATGGCAGGGCCGGACGCTCACGGCCGAGATTCTGAAAGAGGAAGCGCAAGTCGCCATTCTCCGCCAAGGCGGGCTGTGCGATATCGGCCTCATCATCGCCCCGGGCGATCAGGCAGTCGATTGCCATTGCTCTGGCACCGGCCCGGTCCGCGCCAACGAACTCATCGTCTGCGATATCTACCCGCGCCACATCGCCTCGCATCACTACGGCGACATGACCCGCACCTACCTCAAGGGGAAGGCGAACGCGAAGCAGCGTAAGATGGTCCACGCCGTAATTGAATCCCAGCGTCGCGCGATCAAGGCCATCCGCGCCGGTGTGACGGGCGCCAAGGTCCACACGGTCGTGCAGGATTATTTCAAGTCGCTCGGTTATAAGACGGGCCTGGTGAAAGGCGTCTACGTGGGCTTCTTCCACGGCACGGGCCACGGGCTCGGCTACGATATCCACGAAGAGCCGGCGCTCTCCATCCGCAACCCACACCCGCTCATCGCGGGCAATGCGGTTACGGTCGAACCGGGGCTTTATTATCCCGGTATCGGCGGCTGCCGCTTTGAGGACTGCGTGGTAGTCACCAAGAAGGGCTGCGAATTCCTTTCGTCCCATCCCACCAATTGGGAGATTGCCTGAGGATGGCCAAAGGGCGGGGCAGGGCCGGATCGCATACGTCGCTGACGGATGCCGCCCGTCCCGTGGCCGAAGCCCTCGAGCGTCATGGCCGCGTCTCCCGCGGCGTCATCAGCGCCCGCGTGCGCGCGAGTACGCTCTCGATCAAGGTGATGAAGCTCGGGGGCGGCTTGCGCATCACGGTCGTCTCCAAGGGCTCGCGCCAGGAACTCCATGTCTACGGCATCACAACCGAACGCGCGGGCCAGATTCTGACGGGCCCGGATTTTTCCGGCTACAAGCTGAACTTCGCCGATGAGTGAGGTCCCGCTCATCATCGCCGAAGTCACGGCAGCTGACTGGGTCGCCGCTGGTCCGGGCTGGTCGCACCTCCCCTACCTCGCGCGCTTTCGCGCCGACCGTCTGCCGCTTTCGTGGGAGGGCTTCTTCGCCGGCCGCCACCATGCGGTGCTGGAGAGCGGCCGATCCGGCAGCTTCACGATCGCCGTTCCCGCCGCGGCGCGCGCGACGGTCTTCTTCGCCGATGGCCGCGTGGTCATGCACGCCGCCGATGGCGCGCATGAAGAAGCCTCCGAAAAACCGCTCGACTATCTGCGTCGCTGGTCGCGCGAAGTCCGCGCCCCGCGCCTCGACGGCTGGCCCGCTTTCCAAGGCGGGCTGATCACGCTGCTGGGCTATGAGCTCGCCGCGCAATTCGAACCCGTGAAGTCTGCCCTCGCCGACGTCCGTGCTCCGCTCGCTGCTTTCCTTGAGGCGCATGAAGCATGCGTCTTCGATGCCTCGAAGCGGGAGCTGACCGTTGTCGTGCTTTGTCCCGTCGGCTCGCCGAACTCCGCTCTGCGTGCCGCCCGCGCCCGGGCCCTCGATCTCGCGGCCCGCTGGGATGCGACCTGTGCTCAGCCGGCGCCGACTTTATCACCTTCCCGCGCGCCCGCTGTGCCGATTGCCCAGTCTCTCGACGAACCCGCCTTCGTCCGCGCGGTGACGCGCTGCCAGGAATACATCGCCGCCGGCGATACGTATCAGGTCAATCTTTCCACGCGCCTAGAAGTGGCGTCGGTCGAACCGCTCCTCGCCTACGAAGCCCTTCGCTCAGCCAATCCTTCGCCCTACATGGGTCTGGTGCGACTGCCGGGTGCGACGCTCGTCTGCGGCTCGCCGGAATTATTGGTCGAAGTTTCCGGGGGCAAGATCGCTTCGCGCCCCATCGCCGGCACGCGCCCGCGCGGCGCCGATGAGTCCGCCGACCTCGCGTGGGCGCAGGAACTTTCCGGTGATACGAAGGAGAAGGCGGAACATCTGATGTTGGTCGACCTGCTGCGTAATGATGTCGGCCGCGTCTCTCGTCCGGGCTCAGTGCATGTGCCCGAATTCATGGCGGTCGAACGCTACTCGCACGTGATGCACCTGGTCTCGCAGGTCGAAGGCCAGCTGCAGGCTTCCGCCGGCCCAGCCGACGTCATTCGCGCGCTCTTCCCGGGGGGCACCATCACGGGCGCCCCGAAGGTCCGCACGATGCAGGTCATCGCCGAACTCGAACCGGTAGCCCGTGGCTATTACACCGGCTCGCTCGGCTGGATTGGCGCCTCGGGCGACCTTTGCCTTAATATCGTGATCCGCTCCTTGTGGTCCGCCGATGGCCGGACGTTCGTGCAGGCTGGAGCTGGCATCGTTGCCGACTCGGTCCCGGCCCGCGAATACGCGGAGAGCTTGCGTAAAGCACAGGCACCTTTGCTCGCCGCGGCGCGCGCGGCTCTCCAACCATGATCGGCTGGCGCCAAGGTGAATGGGTGTCGCTACCCGATGGCGCCGAGGTGTCCGCCTTGGTCCCCGGCCCGTCGCTCTTCGAGACGTTTGCCTTACGCGCGGGCCGTATCGCGTGCCTCGCCGATCATCTGGATCGCCTCGCCCTCGGCTGTCCGCGGTTAGGCCTCGATCCGGCACGTCTCATGCTCGGCGCCGACGCGAATGTCGCGCGCTGGTCGGCCCCGTTGGGTAGCCTGCTTGGGCGGAACACGCTGACGGAGGCGATCGTCCGCCTGCTCGTTGCGCCCCGCGGCGACGGACTGGCCACTGAGTGGCTCACGGTTCGCCCGCTGCCGCCCACGCCTTCGGCCATCGACCTTTATCAGCTGAGTCTCCGCCGCGATGCTCCGGAATGGCTGCCGCGTCCGAAGAGTGGACCGTGGCAGAATTCTTCCGATGCTTGGCGCGAACTCCGCAGCGTCGCCGATCGTCCCGACGCTGAAGGGGTGCAGCTCGACGCGCGCGGCTGCCTGAGTGAAGGCTCCCGTAGCTCCTTCTCTTGGTGGGATGGTGAGTGCTGGAATTTCCCTTCGGTCGAGACGGGCCGATTACCCGGTACGGCGTCGGCGCAGCTCCGTTCGGTGCTCACGCAAGCCGGCCGCCCGGTCCGCGATGTGTCATGGCCAGGCTGGGCGACGAACGCGCAATCGTTACTGGTGCTCCGTTCAACGTTCGACGGCGGCGCGGTGCTCGCACGTTCCTATCACACCGAAGGACGATTATCGTGGCAGCCAGTAGGGCCACAGCTCGAAGCGACCCGAGCCCTTGCTTTGCTCGCCGCGTGGCGGGCTCAGCGCTGCATCAGCTTCGCGTAGACTGGCAGAGCCGTCGCGAGCACGAGCAGGCCGAGAAAGATGACGCTCACGAGCGCGGAGAAGCACGTTGCGACGAGCAGTTTGGCCATCCGGACGACCGGTTCTTCATCCGCGCGCCAATGCGTCCGGGCGGCGAAAGCGGTGATGGCGAGACCGATGACGAGCAGCGTGATGAGCATGCCGGTGAAGTGGTTGAAGTAGAGCCCAGTTAGGCCGGGTAAGGCGCCGGCTTGGTCGTGCAAGGTTGCGGCGAGGATGGGCTGGGAGCGGAAGGCAATCGCGCCCGCAGCGGCGGGTAGTGCGGCGGATAGGAACACAGCCAGGGCGGAGACGATCCGGAGCTCGCGAGGGGTCATGGCGCCAGTATTCCGAGGCGGTTCCGCAGGGTCAACGCCGGGATTCTCCCTCGCCAAACCCGAGGGTTCGCCCTATCTAGAAAGGACATGGATCCTGCTTGGTATCTCTGGCCGGTCTTCATCCTCCTCAACGGCAGCGCGGCGGGCATCTCCCTCGTGGCCGGCGTCGTTTCGGCCCTCTCCCACACGGAGCTGGAGGACCTCCGCCGCCAGGATGCCAAGGCCGCCGTCTCCATCGAGCGTTCGCGGAGTGACCAGGGGAATACCCTCGCGGCGTTTGAAGTCCTTTCCGCCGCGTTCGTCGGCATGAGCGCCTTGCTCGGTGGCTTCCTCCTCCAAGGGCGCTTCCAGAACGGAATATCCGCGAGCTGGCAGGTTGGCGCACTCACGGCCCTGGCCGTCATCGCGGTTTCCTTCGTGATGGCCTGGCTGACGGTTATGCTCCCGCGTAAGTTGGGCATGCACTTTCGCGTGGTCCTTGCCCCGCGCATCGCTTCATCACTCAAGCTCGTCCGCGGTGCGGCTAAGATTCTCCGCACCTTCGGTAAGCTCCATGATTCGCTCGCTCCCCCTGAGGAGGCGGGCGTGGATCGGGCCGATGCCGATATCGGTAGCCTCGCCCAAGCCGCGGCTCGCGAAGGCAAGATCACCCAGGCGGAGAGTAACCTCGTCGCCAACGCGGTGCGTCTCGATGACATCCCGGTCTCGCAGGTGCTCACGCCCCGGCCGGTTGTTACGGCAATTGAAGCCGATCTCACGGTGGCCGACGTGCTCCGTCTCTACCCCAGCGTTCCCCACGGCCGCATGCCGGTCTGGGAAAATAATCCTGATCGCATCGTGGGCGTCGTGCGCCGTCGCGACATCCTAAAGGCCGCCGGCGAGAACCGCCGCGAGGTTCGTATTCGTGAGCTCATGGGTAAGGCGCACATCGTGCCCGAGAGCGCCACGCTTTCCGACGCCCTGCATGACTTGGTCCGCGCGCATCAACACCTTGCGGTGGTGGTGGACGAATTCGGCGCCTTCGCCGGCGTGATCACGCTCGAGGACGTCTTTGAATCGCTCCTCGGTATCGAGATCTACGAAAAGGACGATCCGCACCCCGACATGCGCGAACTCGCCCGCCAGCGCGGCCATCGCGTCGGTCGTCGGTCCGAGACTCCGCCTAAGGCCGGAACATGATCGCCGCCGCGCTCGCTTACTGGACGCACAACCTTGATCCGGTCGCGATCCACTTCCCGGAAAGCTGGGGCTTGCGCGGAGTACATTGGTACGGACTCGCTTACGCGGCAGGCTTCATGGTCGCGGCTTATCTCCTGGGCCGCTGGCGCCGCGCGGGAATCACGCCTTTGCGTCACGCCCTCGACGAATCCACATTGATCACAGCGGTGATGGTGGGCGTCATCACGGGCGGTCGCCTCGGCCACGTCTTCCTCTATGCCCGCGACGAGTTTGCGGCCGATCCCACGATGGTCTTCCGCATCTGGCAGGGCGGCATGGCCAGCCACGGCGGCTTCCTGGGTGTGCTCCTTGCGGGCGCCTGGTACGCCCGTCGCGCGAAAGTCGACTTCCTCGCCGTGGGCGACCTGCTCTGCGCCCTTGCTCCCGCGGGACTCCTCTTCGGCCGTCTCGCCAACTTCGTGAACGGCGAATTGGTCGGCAATCCGTCTTCGGTCGCCTGGGCAGTGATCTTCCCGCACGACGGGCCGATGCCTCGCCACCCGTCGCAACTCTATGAAGCGTTCGGTGAAGGCCTGCTGCCGCTCATCTGGGTGCTCTTCCGCTACCCGCGTCGCCTGCCGCCTGGGCGGATTGCCGGCGAATTTCTCCTGCTCTACTCCGCCGGGCGGATCATCTCCGAATGCTTCCGCTCCGCCCAGGATGGCCATGTGCTCGGGCTCACCGCGGGGCAGTTCTGGACGCTGCCGCTCGCCGCGCTGGGGCTGTTCCTCGTTCTGCGCTCCCGTCGTGCGGCTGAATGATGTTGCCCGTGCGGGCGGACGGTGGGAAAACCCTTTTGCGCCATGACGAACGTCCCGCTCCTTGATCTCGGCCCGCAGAACCGCGCCCTCGAGGCCCAGTTCGAGACCGCCTTCCGCGATGTCCTGCGCTCGAACATGTTCATCATGGGCCCGCGCCTCGAGGCCTTTGAGAAGGACTGCGCCACGTTCCTCGGCGTGAAGCACGCCCTCGGCGTCTCTTCCGGCACCGACGCGCTCCTGCTCGCGCTCATGGCGCTCGATATCGGCGAAGGTGACGAGGTCCTCCTGCCATCCTTCACTTTTTTCGCCACGGCGGGTTCCGTGGCCCGCCTCGGCGCGACCCCGGTCTGGGTCGACGTCGACCCGCACTCCTTCAATATCGACCTCGCGGACGCCGCCCGGAAAGTCAGCCCGCGCACCCGAGCGATCATGCCGGTGTACCTCTTCGGCCAGTCTCTCGATCTCGACGCGCTTCAGGCGTTTGCCTCTGCCCATAAGCTCCGCGTGATCGAAGACGCGGCCCAGTCGATGGGCGCCCGCTGGAAGGGACGCAGCACGATGTCGTCCGGTGATTTTGGCGCCACGAGCTTCTTCCCGTCCAAGAACCTCGGCGGCATGGGCGATTCCGGCCTGGTGACGACGCAGGACGACGCGCTCGCCGAGCGCGCCCGCATTCTCCGCGTGCACGGCATGCAGCCGAAATATTTCCACCGCGAGGTCGGCGCGAACTTCCGCATGGACCCACTCCAGGCCGCGCTGCTGCATATCAAGCTGCCGCACCTGCCAGAATATAACTGCGCGCGCGCAGGTAATGCCAATTTCTACCATGCCTCGCTCAAGGGCCGCGTGGGTATCGCCGAGAACCGCCCGGGCGCCGACAAGGCTGCGAAGATTTTGCTCCCGGTTGACTTCTCCGGTCAAGGTATCTGGAACCAGTTCACGCTTCGCGTGACTGGTGGCCGTCGCGATGCACTCAAGGCGTTCCTCACCGCCCGCAAGATTGGCTGCGAGATCTATTACCCCATTCCGCTCCACCGTCAGCAGTGCTTCGTGGACCAGAAATATCGCGGCTTCGATAGCGTACCCGTCTCCGAACAGCTTTCCGCCGAGGTACTCAGCGTCCCAATCTTCCCCGAGCTCAGCGGAGAACAACGCCAGTGGGTCTCCGACTCCCTCGCCGATTTCGCCGCCGGGAAGAGCGAGTGATTCGGAGGTAGGGACGCCACTGCGTGGCGTCCGTTCGCTCTGCAACATAGTGGTCCGATTAACGTAGCTAAGCCCCGACGACTCTCGGCATCGGTTTCGAACGGACGCGACGCAGTCGCGCCCCTACCCATGACCCCAGCCAATCATCCGGTCTCCGGTTTCCCTTTGAAGCGCATCTATCCGCCCACCGCTAACCGCCAACCGCCGACACCTTTGTCTCTCAGAAAAATCTAACCGTCTTCACCCTCATCTTCTCGTGCTCGGCGTCGGTGCAGGCGGCGTCAATCGGCACCGACGGAGCTTTGTCGTTCGGTACCACGAGCTTGTTCGCGAGGAGATACTGTTCGACCTCAGCGCCGGAAATATCGGGGAGCATCACACCATCGATTTCGACGCACGGGGAGAGGCGCTGGCCGGTCTTCTCGACCATCTCGGCGTAGTTCGTCGGGCTGTTGATGATGTCCACGTCCTGGTAGTTGAGGGCGTACTTCGCCATGATAGCGCGGACGCCGTTGCTCCAGCCACAGCTGGGTTTGAGGTAACAACGGATATTCATGTCCCTACCAATGCCTTCCCGCCGTGGTTAATCAAGCCCGACGGGGCTTTTTCCCAGATTTGTCGCTACCATTGGTGGTCGCAGGCTCATACCAGTAGCCGATGCCGTGGATAGTCCGCAGGCAGTCGAGCGTCCGGCCGTGGTCGGCGTAGGTGTCGCGAATCTTCGCGATATATTGGTCGAGCGAACGGCTGCGGATATCGGCGTGTACGCCCCAGACGGCGTGGATCAAGCTGTGGCGGCTAATGATGACGCCCGGGTTCGCGTGCAGGTGATAGAGGATGCCGAGTTCCTTGCGGCCGAGCTTCCGTTTCTTGTTCCCGCCGAAGATAATCTCAAGTCGCTCGGGATGCACTTCGGCTCCGTTGAAGAGGAACACGTCGGTGCCGAGCGCGGCGTTGACGGTGAGGCGACTGTCACCAGCGGTCTCGCTGCGGCGTAGCACGGCGCGGATGCGCGCGACGAGTTCGTCTGGGTGGTGCGGCTTGCCCACGAAATCATCCGCACCCGCTTCGAGTGCTTGCGCGACGTGATGTCCTTCGCGCTGCGCGGATAAGAAAATGACCGCCGGCGAGTGGCTCAGTCGGCGAATCTTGTCGAGCACCGCGAGTCCATCGAGGTCCGGCAGACTTGGGTCAAGCAGCACGAGATGCACATACGACTCTCCCACGAATTTCAGGGCAGTGGCGCCTTTGTGAAAGACTTGGGTGGAGAGGCCGGCGTTCAGAAGTTGATCAGCGAGCGTGGCGGCGAGGCTACGGTCGTCTTCAATAATGACCACCAGGGGCTTCTGCTTGGGGCTCATGCAGAATCAAGGAGGGGGGTACGACTGGGGGTATTCACTTATGTAAAAAAGCCCGCGGGGTTGCCAAGCCTCATTAAATCCTTCATCATGATTGAAATGAGTGATGCCCCCGAGCCATCCCCCCGGCGCAAGCTGACCGTCCGGATCTTCTTGGTCCTGTTCGTGGCCTCGGCGATCTTCATGTCCTGGTTCGGGGTCATGCAGCAGCGGAAGCACGGCCCGAAGTCCGACGGTAAACCGAGGGACCCCTACGAAGACCGCAGCCTGTTCGGTCGCTGACCCCCCCGACAGGGGGTGGTGGCAGGGGATTCCCCAAAAATCTTGACCAGCGGGACTTCGTTCCTAAGTTCCTCACTTCCACCGACCGCCCCCTTCGTCTAGCCCGGTCCAGGACACCTCGTTTTCATTGAGGTAACTGGGGTTCGAATCCCCAAGGGGGCGCCAGGTGGAAGCTTTTAAGATCCGACCACTCCGCAAGGGGAGGGAGGACCCTTATTTCCGGGTTACTCACATTGCCCCTTGCCTAGGTTCAAAATTTATTGAAACATCAGGAAGCCCCCGATCCTAGGCCCTGACCCTGATGAAGCCCCCCTCTGAAAAGTCAGCCGGACGCCGTAAAAGCCGCCCGTCTTTCGAGCCCCTTCAACCGCACGAGATCGAGCTGGCCGATTTCTTCGTGCGGATGGCTGGCATTCTGGGCGTTCCGCGCTCGGTCGCCGAAATCTACGCCCTGCTCTATGTGTCCTCGGGACCCCTGGATTTCGACCATATCCAGGGTCGGCTTGGAATTAGCAAAGGCTCTGTCAGTCAAGGACTTAAGTTCCTTCGAGACCACGAGATGGTCCTCTCGGTCAAGGAGAAGGGCGCCCGCCGCGAACGCTGGCAACCCACGCCATCGCTGGCGGCTTCTCTGGTGGCGCTCCTCCGCAGCCAAGTCCTTCCCGCCCTCGAGCAAGCCCAACCTGGCCTGCAGCGCGTCTTGGCCGATGCCCAACAGCGCGGCGCCCAGCCCGAAGTGATCGAGCGGCTCAGCCGCCTCAACCGCTGGAACAGCCGAGCCCTCGAGCTCGCGCCGTTACTCCTCCCGCCTCCGGGAGCCTGACCCTTTCTGCCGGCTCAGCCGGTGACAGTCCATCCTTCCCGTACGTGCCTGCGAATTTCGCCTCCACGTGCGGTAGCCTGCCCGGGTAAGTAAAAAATAGGTAGGTGCGGATAGCGGGTAGCGGTTGGCGGTTAGAAAATCAACCCACTAAACCGCGCTCCCCCAGCCCGATTCCGTTACATCTTCCTAACCGCTCACCGCCAACCGCTAACCGCCGTAACCCGTTAGTAGCGTTCATCTGCATCTTCCCAACCGCTAACCGCCAACCGCTAACCGCTTAAACCTTTCGTCTCCCCATGCGCATCGCCATCACCTCCGGCTATTTTGACCCGATGCACCGTGGTCACCTCGAGCTACTTGAGCTCTCCCGCGCCCAAGGCGACGCGCTCTGGGTCATCGTCAACACCGACGCCCAGGCAGCTCTGAAAAAGGGTAAGGCCTTCATCGACCAGGACACGCGCCTCGCGGTGACCTCTGCCCTCCGCGTCGTCGACCGTGCGGTCCTCTCGATTGATACCGATGGCTCCGTCTGCGCCACGCTCAACTGGCTCATCGGCGAAGCCAAGGCCCAGGGCCACGAAGCCATCTTCTGCAAAGGCGGCGACCGCAACGCCGGCAACATCCCTGAGATGACCGTCCTGAACCAACACGGTGCGAAGCTCATCGACGGCCTCGGCGCCAAGATCGATAGCAGCTCGCGCATCATCGCGGCCGCGAAAAAGCCTTCCGCTTAAACCTTTCCCCTTCTCACTCATCACTCTTATGAAAAAGCGCGCACTCATCACCGGCATCACCGGCCAAGACGGTTCCTACCTTGCCGAGTTCCTTCTCGCTAAAGGCTATGAAGTCCATGGCGTCATCCGTCGCTCCTCCTCGTTCAACACCTCGCGTATCGAGCACCTCTACATGGAGGACCTCGTCCGTGACATCCATACGAAGAAGATCCAGCTCCACTACGGCGACCTCGGCGACGCGACGGGGCTGATCCGCCTCATCGGCGACATCCAGCCCGATGAGATCTATAACCTCGGCGCGATGTCCCACGTGAAGGTCTCCTTCGACATCCCCGAGTATACGGCCGACACGGACGGCATCGGCACGCTCCGCCTCCTCGAGGCCATCCGCATCCTGAAGATGGAGAAGAAGGTCCGTATCTACCAGGCTTCCACTTCCGAACTCTACGGCAAGGTCGTCGAAGTCCCGCAGTCCGAGACGACGCCCTTCTACCCGCGTAGCCCCTACGGCGTCGCCAAGATCTACGCCTATTGGATCACCCGCAACTACCGCGAGGCGTATGGCATGTTCGCCTCCAACGGCATCCTCTTCAACCACGAGTCCGAACGCCGCGGCGAGACCTTCGTGACCCGCAAGATCTCCCTCGCGGTCGCCAACATCATCCACGGCCGCCAAGACTGCCTCTTCCTCGGCAATCTTTCCGCGCAGCGCGACTGGGGTTACGCCCCGGACTTCGTGCAGTGCATGTGGCTCATCCTGCAGCATAAGCAGCCGGACGACTTTGTCATCGCGACGGGCAAGATGTATACGGTCCGTGAATTCTGCACCCACGCCTTCCGCCGCGCCGGTATTGAGCTCGACTGGCAAGGCACGGGCGTCGATGAGAAGGGCGTCGACCGCAAGTCGGGCAAGACGCTCGTCGCCGTCGACCCGCGCTACTTCCGCCCGACCGAAGTCGAGCAACTGCTTGGCAACCCGGCCAAAGCCATGCGCGACCTGGGCTGGAATCCGCAGCAGACCTCCTTCGAGCAGCTGGTGCAGAAGATGGTCGACCATGACCTGAAGACGGTCGCCCACGCGAACCGCTGATGGATCGCGCCGCGAAGATCTACGTCGCCGGCCATCGTGGGATGGTGGGCTCCGCCATCGTCCGTGCGCTCCGCGCCGTGGGGCATACGGCCGTGGTCACACGCACGTCCGCCGAGCTCGACCTGCGCGACGGCGCTGCGACCCGCGCGTTCCTCGCCGCCGAACAGCCAGCCACCGTCGTCATGGCCGCCGCGCGCGTCGGTGGCATCAAGGCCAACTCGACCGAGCCCTACGATTTCCTCTACGACAACCTGGCGATGGCGGCCAACGTCATCGATGGTTCCCATCGCGCCGGCGTCCGCAAACTGCTCTTCCTCGGCTCGAGCTGCATCTACCCGAAGATGGCGCCGCAGCCAATCCGCGAGGAGTCCCTGCTGACGGGCCCGCTCGAGGTCACCAACGAAGCCTACGCAATCGCGAAGATCGCCGGCATCAAACTCTGCGATCACGCCCGCGCCCAATACGGCCGCGACTTTATCAGCGCGATGCCCTGTAATCTTTACGGCACGGGCGACAACTTCTCGCTGGAGAACTCGCACGTGTTGCCGGCCCTCATCCGCAAGATGCACGAGGCTAAGCTCCGCGGCGACGCCTCGCTCCGTCTCTGGGGCACGGGCACGCCGCTCCGCGAATTCCTGCACGCCGACGACCTCGCCGAAGCCTGCCTGCTTCTCCTCGAACGCTACTCGCAGGCCGGCCATATCAACGTGGGCTCGGGCGAAGAACTTTCCATCCGCCAGCTGGCCGACCAGATCGCCCAGGTGGTCGGCTTCACGGGCCGGCTCGAATTCGATCCCTCGATGCCAGACGGCACGCCGCGCAAGCTAATGGACGTCTCGCGGATTCGCGCGCTCGGCTGGAAGCCGCGTATCGCGCTCACGGAAGGCATCCGCGGCGCTTACGCCTGGTATCTCGCGAATTCTGCCGAAGCGCGGAAGTAGGCACCGCAGTGCAAAAGTGCAACCGGCCTGCGGCCTGTGCAAAGGTGCAAAAGTGGCGTGAGAGTATCGAGTATGGAGTATCGGGGCAGTGATGGCCTTAGGTAGGGATGCGATGACATCGCATCCGTTCGCCATCCGGCGGCCAGCCAATCCTCCGGCCCCGGCTTCCCTTTGAGTTAGACCCGCTCTCTTTCTTGTCTACTGGTCAACTTGTCAATCGGCCAGCTAGTTCTCCTCCGGCCAACTGGCCAACCGTTCAACTCATCAACTTCGCCTCTCCCCTTGTCCACGTGCCCACGTGCCAGCCAGCCCCCTTATTTATTCCCATGCCCTCCGTCACTCTCTGCATTCCCGCTCGCATCGCCTCCACGCGCCTGCCGCGCAAGGTCCTGCTCGATCTCGGAGGCAAGCCGGTCGTGCAACATGTCTGGGAACGCGCCAAGCAGGTCC
>JBIILC010000104.1:0-4480 GCA_044232865.1 Opitutales bacterium
CCCATGCCCTCCGTCACTCTCTGCATTCCCGCTCGCATCGCCTCCACGCGCCTGCCGCGCAAGGTCCTGCTCGATCTCGGAGGCAAGCCGGTCGTGCAACATGTCTGGGAACGCGCCAAGCAGGTCCGCCAGGCGGATCGCGTCGTGCTGCTCACGGATTCGGAAGAAGTCGCCGCCGTCGCGCGTGGTTTCGGCGCGGAGGTGCTGATGACCGATCCGGCCTGTCCTTCCGGCACGGCCCGCATGGCCAGCGTCATCGACCATTTGCCGGGCGAGTTCTTCCTCAACGTCCAGGGCGACGAGCCTTTCATCCAGCCTGAGCTGCTAGACGGGCTCATCACGCGCTGGAAGGAGACGAAGTGCCCGCTGGTCACCGCGGTCTCAAAAATCCACGCGACCGAACGCCTCCTCGCCACGAGCGTGGTCAAGGTCGTCCGCGCCGAGAATGGCGAAGCGATCTACTTCTCGCGCAGCCCGATCCCGCATCTCCGGGGCGTGGACCCGTCCGAATGGGTCCAGCGTCGCGACTACTGGGTCCACATCGGCGTCTACGGTTACGACCGCACCACGCTCGCTGGCTACGCTCAGCTCAAGCCGACCGAACTCGAGGCCGTCGAATCGCTCGAGCAGCTCCGCTTCCTCGCCCACGGCCTCACTTTCCAGACCGTCGTCACCGATTATCATCCCATCGCTATCGATACTCCTGAGGATCTCGAAGCCGCGCGGAGGATGATGTGACGCGCCGAAGGCGCGCTAGGCACCGCAGTGCAAAAGTGCAAACCGGCCTGCGGCCTGTGCAAAGGTGCAAATGTAAGGTGTTAGCGGTTAGCGGTTGGCGGTTGGGAACGTAACAAAAGCAAAGACTCGTTCGGGTGACAGGTGACGGTGCGGGCCAGAATCTTAAAGTGCAAAAGTGCAACCCGCCTAAGGCTTGTGCAAAGGTGCAAAAGTGAGAGGCAACTAAAGCTCACCATCTTTTCCGACTAGGTACTTCGGGGCGGGTGGCCTCGAGATGAGACATCAAGGCTAAGTATTTCGTGAATCCACTTTTGCACAGGAGCTCCGCTCCGATTTGCACCTTTGCACTGCCTCTCATCTGAGACTCCAACTCTCTTTTCCATACTCCATACTCTAAACTCAATATTCTCTCCCGCCATGCCCACTCCCCTCGACTCCGCCCGCGCTCTTCTCCAAGCCGAAGCTTCCGCGCTCGCTGAACTCGCCACGCGCCTCGACGGCGCCTTTACGAAGGCCGTCGATCTGATTGCCGCTCACCAGGGCAAGGTCGTGCTCTGCGGCGTCGGCAAGTCTGGCCTCATCGGCCAGAAGATCGCCGCGACGCTCTGCAGCACGGGCACGCCCGCCATCTTCCTCCACGCCGCCGACGCTATGCACGGCGACCTCGGCATCCTCCAGGCCGGCGATCCAGTCATCCTGATCTCGCGCTCGGGCACGACATCCGAGCTCGTGCGCCTCATCCCGGTCCTCCGCTCGTTCAAGTCTCCCATCATCTCGATTGTCGGCAACACGCAGTCGCCCTTGGCGACGCAGTCCGACGTCGTCCTCGACATCGGCGCCCGCCCGGAAGCCGATCCGCTCGGACTCGTCCCGACGACCAGCGCGCTCCTCACGCTCGCGCTCGGCGATGCCCTCGCCGCTGGCCTGATGACCCAGCGCGGCTTCGGCCCGAGCGACTTCGCCCGCTTCCATCCCGCCGGCCAGCTCGGCCGCAATCTTTCTCTCACGGTCGGCGAAGCCCTTCAGCCGCTTGACCGTTGCGCCTGCGCGAAGCCCGGCGACGCCCTCCGCGACACGGTTATCGCGATGACCCGCCATCCGCACGGCGCGGCTTGTGTGCTCGCGGCCGACGGCACGCTTGCTGGGCTCATCACCGACGGCGACCTTCGCCGTGCGCTCGGTCGCGGCGTCGACATCAATACTGCCCGCGCCGCCGATATCATGACGGTCAACCCGGTCCGCGCCCACGCACCCATGTCGCTCGGCGAAGCCGCGCGCATCATGGAAGACCGTCCATCACAGATTTCCGTCCTGCCCGTCACCGACGCTGCCACCAACCGCTGCCTCGGCCTCATCCGTATCCACGATATTTATCAGGCAGGGATTGTTTGAGTAGCAGGTGCAAAAGTGCAAGTCGGCCTGCGGCCTGTGCAAAGGTGCAAATGTGAAGAGAGTTTCAGGTCCCAGGTCTCGGCCCTCAGGTCTCAGGTACGGGTTATCAGGTACAGGTACGGATACGGGCAATATTCAGGTCCTGAACCTGTACCCGAACCTAAACACCTGAACCTGGCTCCCGACTGCCGAGACCCGAGACCTGAAAATGTGTTTCCCTCAGCTAATCATCCGGTCTCCGGTTTCCCCTCGGCTGGCATCTTTCTCCCGCCACCCGCCACCTGAGGCCGCCACCTGCCACCCGAAACGATTCTTCCCCTTGTCCCCTGGCCCCCGTGCCAGCGTGCCCCCTAATTTTCAATGCCTCCCTCCTCCCCTAAATTCACTTCCCGTGAACTAACCGTGATGATCCTCGCTGGACTCATCCTGGTACTGGCTCCGTGGGGCTGGGCCGGGGTGGTGCTCTGGACGGTCGCCGCGATGCTCGGCTTTGCCGTCGCCGCGTTCGTCGCAGTCTTCGCCGAAGCTCGCACGCAGCGGCATGCGATGGCGGTTTGGTTCTTCGGCCTCTTGCTCGCGCTTGTCGGCGCTACCATCGAAGGCGCATCACCGTGGACCTATCGCTGGCTCGATTACGTCTGCTTCCCGGCCTTCGCTTTCCTCGGTTCGGCCATCGCCGCCTTCCTGCTTTCGCGCGATCTGATGTCCCGGCCGGCTGCAGAGCTCCGCCACGAACTCTTCCGCTCGGTACCGTTCTGGGCCGGCGTCGCGCTCTTCACCTATTTCGCCGTTCAGGACTTCAATGCCTGGGGCGTCGTGGTCGACCGCGAGGCGTTCTGGGCCAAGCAAGGGCTCCCGGGCATCGAAGTCGGCAAGTTCGATGTCCGCCCGCAGCCTTATCTGCCGTGGCTGCCCTCGGGCCTCAATGCGCCGTTCTCCGCCGCCGACACGTCGCAGCCGCCGATGAACGCCTGGCGTCAAATGATGATCCTCGGGGCGCCGTGGCTCCTGCTCTGCGCCTTGAGCATAGGCCTGCGTCGGCGACGTGGCTATGTCGTGCTCGCCTGGCTTACGGTCTTCGTCGCCGGCGCCGTCGGCACTTTTGGCCTCCTGAATCAGGTGTCCGAAGGCCCCATCTTGGGCCATCCGGTGCCCTATCACTCGTATATCTTCGGTCCGTTTATTAACCGCAATCACGCGGGCGTCTATTTTTACCTTCATGCGGCCCTGGCGTTGGCGCTGACGTTCTGGCACATCCGCCGCGGCGGCGGGAACTGGCTGAATGGCGGACCGCACCTCGTCTCCGCGTTCCTCGCTTTCATCCTGACCACACTCGTCGCGTTAACTAAAAGTACTGGCGGTATTGGCATGGCATTTATCCTCTTTCTTGTCTCCGTCCCTCTGGCCTATTATTTCGGCTTTCCTCGTTCTCGCGGCTCACGCCAGCATACGATGTTCGCCACGGGTAGCGCGGTACTTCTCTCCGCCGTTGCCATCGTTGCAATGGTCGACCTGAAACCGGTATTTGAGCGCTTTAGGAATAAGGCGGAGGCCTATCAGCAGACCGGTACCGACGATCGTGCCCCGCTGCGGCGAGCGACTTGGGCCCTGATCAGCGAGGGCGGATGGCAAGGGCGGGCGTGGGTCGGCTACGGCGCCGGCTCCTATCGCTGGATCTCCCCGCCCTACCAGGCGCAGCAGAAAGAGCTCCTGCGCGACGGAAAACTCTACATCCGCGTGATTCACGCCCATAACGACTGGCTCGAGATGCTTGCCGACTGGGGCATCCTTGGACTGCTGCCTGTGCTCGCCGCGCTCGCTTGGCTGGGCCGCCGCCTCGTCCGCGCTTTCCACGGCGGCCATCCGGAGACCTATCCGCTCGCAGTCGCGCTCTTGCTGCTGATGGCCCACGCCACGGTCGACCTGCTTTTCTGGTTCACGCCCTTGATGTTCACGGCGGCCTTCGTGGCTTCCGCGATGACTTGCCTCACCGATCAGTCGTCTTCCGAATCATCCCGGAACCCCTCCTGATCTTGCGCCAAATCGTCCAGCATCTGGGCTCGGGTCGCACCGAGCTCGTCGACGTGCCCGCGCCCGGTCCGCGTCGCGGCCGCCTGCTCGTCCGCGCGACGCGCTCGCTGGTCTCGCTTGGCACGGAACGGATGCTGGTCGAGTTCGGCCGCGGCAGCTGGCTGAGCAAAGCCCGTCAGCAGCCGGAAAAATTCCGCGCAGTGCTCGCGAAGGTCCGCTCAGAGGGACTCTTCGCCACGCTCTCCGCGGTCCGCAGCAAACTCGCGCAGCCAATCCCGCTGGGTTACTGTCATGTCGGTCAAGTGCTCGATGCCGGTGA
>JBIILC010000147.1:0-2987 GCA_044232865.1 Opitutales bacterium
CTGGCATCCGCGTCTTCCTGCAGACCGGCTCGAATGCCCTCGAGACCGCCGACCGCATCCGCGCGAGAATGGACGAGTTGACCAAGCAGTTCCCGCCGGACGTCGAATACAGCATTCCGTTCGACACTACGCGCTTTGTGCGTTCCGCCATCGGCGAGGTGCGCAACACGCTCGTTGAAGCGGCCTTCCTCGTCGCGCTCGTCGTCTTCCTCTTCCTCGGTTCGTGGCGCGCCACGCTCATCCCGATGATTGCAGTGCCCGTCTCGCTGATCGGCGCGTGCGCCGGGCTGTGGATCATGGGCTACGGCATCAATATCCTAACGCTTTTCGCGATGGTCATCGCGATTGGCATCGTGGTCGATGACGCCATCGTCGTGCTTGAGAATACGGAACGGCTCATGCGCGAGAAGGGGCTCAGTCCGTTTGAGGCGGCCAAGGAATCCGTGCGCGAGGTCGCTGGCGCGATTGTCGCAATTGTCTGCGTGCTTGTGTGCGTCTTTCTGCCCGTCGCCTTCCTCGGCGGTATCGCGGGCGTGCTTTACCGTCAGTTCGCGGTGACCGTGGCCTTTTCCGTCATCCTTTCTGGATTCGTCGCCCTGACGCTCACGCCGACGCTTTGTGCTCTACTGCTCAAACCGCATGTGCCTGGCGCGCCGACCGGCTGGCTGGCTGGCGTTGTCGCGGGCTTCGGTCGCGGTTTCGGCGCCGTGGCCGCCTGGCATGGTCGCGTGGTGCGCTGGCTGCTCGACCATCCGCGTTCGGCGGCGGCGGCCTTCCTGGCAATCGTCATCGCGAACATCGTGCTGATTGTGAAGATCCCGCGCAGCTTCCTGCCGGCCGAGGACCAAGGTTACCTCCTCGCCATGGTGGCGTTGCCGGACGGCTCGGGCATTAATCGGACTAAGGCGTTCATGGATAATCTCACGCCGAAGCTGCGCGAGAACCCCGCCGTCCGTCACACCTTTGCCATCAGCGGCTTCGATCTTCTCGGCGGCGGTGAACGCACGAACTCCGGCACGATCTTCTTACCGCTGAAGGATTTCGGCGAACGTCCGCCTGGCGGCGAGGCCCTCGCCCGTCAGCTCAATGCGATAGGGATGACGCAGCCTGACGGCATGTGCCTTGTGGTGAATCCTCCCGCTATCCGCGGCATCGGCAGCGCCGGTGGTTTTGAATTCTATCTGCAGGCGAAGGATGATGATGACCCCGCCCGGCTCGCGGCGAATATCGAGAAGCTGGAGACCGCGCTTCGCGCTCGCCCCGAGCTCACCGGTATCCGCGTCTTCCTGCGACCGGCGGTGCCCCAGTTCCTCGCGGAGGTTGACGACGTCCGCGCCGCCGCCCTCGGGGTGACGTTGCCTGAACTCCACGAGGCCCTGCAGGCCACTATCGGCGTCCTCTACGCCAACGACTTCACGCTATCGGGCCGTACCTACCGCGTACTTGTCCAGTCGGAGGCGGCCGATCGTATGGACGCCGCCGCCGCTGGCCGCGTGCATGTCCGCGCCGCGAACGGTGCGATGATTCCGCTCTCTAGCTTTGTAAAATTCAAGCCCTCCTCGGGGCCAGAGCAGCTCGAACGGCACATGGGATTCCTGTCCGCGCGCCTTATTTG
Source organism: Opitutales bacterium (assembly GCA_044232865.1). Taxonomy (GTDB): domain Bacteria; phylum Verrucomicrobiota; class Verrucomicrobiia; order Opitutales; family UBA953; genus UBA953. The sequence continues at coordinate 1,616 of JBIILC010000147.1, forward strand.
CGCGGCGGCCCCGGGCGTGAGTTCTAGCCAAGCCATCACGCTGGTCGAAGAAATCGCGGAGGATATCCTGCCCGTCGGTTACGGCATCGACTGGACTGCGCAGGCTTTGCAGGAGAAGCGGGCGGCGACCTCTGCCTTGCCAGCATTCCTCTTGGCCCTGCTGATGGTGTTCCTGATCCTCGCGGCCTTGTATGAAGACCTTGCGCTGCCATTGGGCGTACTGCTTACCGTGCCGTTTGCGCTTCTTGGCGCTCTGCTCGCCGTACTCGTGCGTGGGATGCCGAACGATATCTACTTCCAGATCGGGCTCGTGACGCTCATCGGTCTCGCGGCCAAGAACGCCATCTTGATTGTCGAGTTTGCGGAGACCGCTCGTCGGGCGGGCCGTTCAGCCGCCGATGCGGCTATCGAAGCCGCGCGCATGCGCCTACGTCCGCTCGTGATGACCTCGATGGCCTTCGTGCTCGGTGTTGTTCCGCTTGCCTTCGCTAGTGGCGCCGGCGCGGCGGCTCGTCAGTCGATGGGTACGGGCGTGCTCGGCGGCATGTTAATCGACACTTTCGTCGCCACTTTATTCATCCCTTGGTTCTTCCATCTGCTTTCGGGCCGGAAGGAAAAGCCGACTTCCGTCCAGCCATGATGCCTCGCCTTGTCCTCTTGTCCGCCATCCTCCTGGGTGGCTGCACCCTTGGTCCGGATTACGTCCGGCCTGAGCTCCCCAAGGCTGATGTCTTTCCCGAAGCAGGGAAGGGTGGCGCGGCCGTCCGGGCTGAATGGTGGAAATCGCTCGGCGATCCGGAACTCGACGCCTTGGTGGCGAAGGCCTTGGTGGCCAACGCGGATCTGCGCATCGCCGTGGGCCGCGTCGAGCAGGCGGCTGCCGTCTTAGGAGAAACCGAGGGCGCCGGCCTTCCGCAGATCGACGCCGCGGGCGGGATCAATTCGAGCAAGCTGAGCGAAGGCGCTTACAATCAGAACCTAGCTACGACCGGCCGGCACCGCACCACCGCGCGTGGCGGCCTGACCACGTCTTTTGAACTCGATTTCTGGGGTAAGCTCCGCCGTGCCGAGGAGTCGGCACGCGCCCAGTTGTTAGGCGCGCGTGAGGCGCGGCGCATGGTCGAACTTTCCGTCGGGGCTGCCGTTGTGCGGGCTTACGCCTCCCTCCGCGCAGCGGATGTGCAATCATTGGCCGCCCAAGAAGTCTTCGCTGCCCGCGATGAGGAAGCCGCCATTATTACCAAGCGTGCCACCGTCGGCGCTGCTGGACCGAATGAAGTCGCTCAGGCCGAAGTCGCCCGCTCCGCCGCGGTCGCCGCGCTGGCCGACGCCCGCCGGACGCGCGCCGCCGCCGAGCACCTGATCGGTACGC
>JBIILC010000146.1:0-2987 GCA_044232865.1 Opitutales bacterium
GCGTACCGATCAGGTGCTCGGCGGCGGCGCGCGTCCGGCGGGCGTCGGCCAGCGCGGCGACCGCGGCGGAGCGGGCGACTTCGGCCTGAGCGACTTCATTCGGTCCAGCAGCGCCGACGGTGGCACGTTTGGTAATGATGGCGGCTTCCTCATCGCGGGCGGCGAAGACTTCTTGGGCAGCCAGTGATTGCGCATCTGCGGCGCGGAGGGCGGCATAAGCGCGCACAACGGCAGACCCGACGGAAAGTTCGACCATACGCCGCGCCTCACGCGCGCCCAATAACTGCGCGCGCGCCGACTCCTCGGCACGGCGGAGCTTACCCCAGAAATCGAGTTCGAAGGACGTGGTCAGGCCTCCACGCGCGGTGGTGCGGTGCCGGCCGGTCGTAGCTAGGTTCTGATTGTAAGCGCCTTCGCTCAGCTTGCTCGAATTGATTCCGCCAGCGGCGTCAATCTGCGGAAGGCCGGCGCCTTCGGTTTCTCCTAAGACGGCAGCCGCCTGCTCGACGCGACCCACGGCGATGCGCAGATCCGCGTTGGCCACCAAGGCCTTCGCCACCAAGGCGTCGAGCTCCGGATCGCCGAGCGATTTCCACCATTCAGCCCGGACGGCCGCGCCACCCTTCCCTGCTTCGGGAAAGACGTCAGCCTTGGGGAGCTCAGGCCGGACGTAATCCGGACCAAGGGTGCAGCCACCCAGGAGGATGGCGGACAAGAGGACAAGGCGAGGCATCATGGCTGGACGGGAGTCGGCTTTTCCTTCCGGCCCGAAAGCAGATGGAAGAACCACGGGATGAATAAGGTGGCGACGAAAGTGTCGATTAACATACCGCCGAGCACACCCGTTCCCATCGACTGACGAGCCGCGGCGCCGGCGCCACTGGCGAAGGCAAGCGGAACAACACCGAGCACGAAGGCCATCGAGGTCATCACGAGCGGACGTAGGCGCATGCGCGCGGCTTCGATAGCCGCATCGGCGGCTGAACGGCCCGCCCGACGAGCGGTCTCCGCAAACTCGACAATCAAGATGGCGTTCTTGGCCGCGAGACCGATGAGCGTCACGAGCCCAATCTGGAAGTAGATATCGTTCGGCATCCCACGCACGAGCACGGCGAGCAGAGCGCCAAGAAGCGCAAACGGCACGGTAAGCAGTACGCCCAAAGGCAGCGCAAGATCTTCATACAAGGCCGCGAGGATCAGGAAGACCATCAACAGGGCCAAGAGGAACGCCGGCAAAGCAGAGGTCGCCGCGCGCTTCTCCTGCAAGGCCTGCGCAGTCCAGTCGATGCCGTAACCGACGGGCAGGATATCCTCCGCGATTTCTTCGACCAGCGCGATGGCCTGGCTAGAACTCACGCCCGGGGCGGCCGCACAAATAAGGCGCGCGGACAGGAATCCCATGTGCCGCTCGAGCTGCTCTGGTCCCGAGGAGGGCTTGAATTTCACAAAGCTAGAGAGCGGGATCATCGCACCGTTCGCGGCGCGGACATGCACGCGACCAGCGGCGTCAGCGTCCATGCGATCGGCCGCCTCCGACTGGACAAGTACGCGGTAGGTACGGCCCGATAGCGTGAAGTCGTTGGCGTAGACGACGCCGATGGTGGCCTGCAGGGCCTCGTGGAGTTCAGGCAACGTCACCCCGAGGACTGCAGCGCGGACGTCGTCAACCTCGGCGAGGAACTGGGGCACCGCCGGTCGCAGGAAGACGCGGATACCGGTGAGCTCGGGGCGAGCGCGGAGCGCGGTCTCCAGCTTCTCGATATTCGCCGCGAGCCGGGCGGGGTCATCATCATCCTTCGCCTGCAGATAGAATTCAAAACCACCGGCGCTGCCGATGCCGCGGATAGCGGGAGGATTCACCACAAGGCACATGCCGTCAGGCTGCGTCATCCCAATCGCATTGAGCTGACGGGCGAGGGCCTCGCCGCCAGGCGGACGTTCGCCGAAATCCTTCAGGGGTAAGAAGATCGTGCCGGAGTTCGTGCGTTCACCGCCACCGAGAAGGTCGAAGCCGCTGATGGCGAAGGTGTGACGGACGGCGGGGTTCTCGCGCAGCTTCGGCGTGAGATTATCCATGAACGCCTTAGTCCGATTAATGCCCGAGCCGTCCGGCAACGCCACCATGGCGAGGAGGTAACCTTGATCCTCGGCCGGCAGGAAGCTGCGCGGGATCTTCACAATCAGCACGATGTTCGCGATGACGATCGCCAGGAAGGCGCCCGCGGCCGAACGCGGGTGATCAAGCAGCCAGCGGACCGTGCGGCCATGCCAGGCGGCCACGGCGCCAAAACCGCGACCGAAGCCCTCGACAACTCCAGCCAGCCAGCCGGTCGGTGCGCCGGGCACATGCGGTTTGAGCAGTAGAGCACAAAGCGTCGGCGTGAGCGTCAGAGCGACGAAGCCAGAAAGGATGACGGAAAAGGCCACGGTCACCGCGAACTGGCGGTAAAGCACGCCCGCGATACCACCGAGGAAGGCGACTGGCAGGAAGACGCATACGAGAACGCAGACAATCGCGATGATCGCGCCAGCGACCTCGCGCACGGATTCCTTGGCCGCCTCGAACGGACTAAGCCCCTTCTCGCGCATGAGCCGTTCCGTATTCTCAAGCACGACGATGGCGTCATCGACCACGATGCCAATCGCGATGACCATCGCGAAAAGGGTCAGGATATTGATACCGTAGCCCATGATCCACAGCCCGGCGCACGCGCCGATCAGCGAGACGGGCACTGCAATCATCGGGATGAGCGTGGCGCGCCACGAACCGAGGAAGAGGAAGACGACGAGCGCGACGAGGAAGGCGGCTTCAACGAGCGTGTTGCGCACCTCGCCGATGGCGGAACGCACAAAGCGCGTGGTGTCGAACGGAATGCTGTATTCGACGTCCGGCGGGAACTGCTTGGTCAACTCGTCCATTCTCGCGCGGATGCGGTCGGCGGTCTCGAGGGCATTCGAGCCGGTCTGCAGGAAGACGCGGATGCCAG
>JBIILC010000013.1:0-33458 GCA_044232865.1 Opitutales bacterium
GTGCCTTCATTATCACCCGACGTCAGCTGGCCGGTCGGGCTGATGCCGATACCATTGGGCGCACGGAAGCCAGAAGCGAAGAGTTCGCTCTTCTTGCCGTCAGGGGAGATTTTGAGGAGCGCGCCATGATGGTCACAGATTTCGTCGAAGCCACGACCACCCTTACGCACGGGACCGGCCTTGATGACGTAGAAATTGCCAGCGGGGTCGGTCTGCAGGTCGAAGGTGAACTCGTGGAAGTTCTTGGTGACCATCAAATCAAAGTTGAAGGCCTCATAAGTGTCGCACTCACCATCGCCGTTCGTGTCGCGGAGTTTCCAGAGGCCGTCGCGACAGGTGACGTAGATCTCACCATTTACGACCTTCAGACCCAGCGCGTGATAGAGTCCCGAGGCGTATCGACGCCAAGTGACCTTCTCCAGCTTCTCATCAATACCCGACGCGATGAAGACGTCGCCATGGAAGGTGCTGATGACCGCACGCCCATCCGGAAGGAAGTCGAAGGCCGAGGTGAACATCGAAGCCTTCCAAGGATTGGTGACAGGCAGTTTCACGTCGTCGACGACGTAAGGCTCGCCGACTTTTTCGGACAGCTTCCCCGCAGTCTCAACAGTCTCTGGCCAGAGGGTCTTGGTGATCTTCAGCAGTTTAGAGGGCGTATCAGTATCAAAAGATTGTGGGAGCGGCACGCCCGACGGAAGGTAAGCGATGCGGACGGTGGTGATATCCTTAGAGCCATCGATACGGGCGACGGCATGGCCGTCGAGCTGATCGACCTTGCTGGCGCCCAACGTCACGATGCGAGCGGCGTCGGCCGATTTGCCGAGCATGACGGTGACGCCCTTGGCGGAAGGGGCGACTTCGAGGGTTCGAACGACAAACTGGACCTCGTTGGCGGTCACGACTTCCGCAGTCTCGTCGATGGCAACTCCGGCGAGTTCCCAGCGGACGACGACCGAGCGGCCAGCGTTATGGAATCCCTTGAAGCGAACCTGATCGACTGGCAAAGGACCGAAGCCCTTGCGCGGAGATAGCGCCGGAGTATCGGCCCCCGACATGTATCCGGCGAAGTCTCCGGTGACGAAGATCGTCTCACCCATCGCCGTCGGATAATCGCCGCGAGACATCAGATTCATCTCGGTCGTGAACTTGCCGGACCACGCGCCAATCGGACGACAGAGATCGAGGTCGTAAGCGATGCCTATCTTCCCGTCGTCGCCGATCCGGACGGCCAAGCCCTTCAGTCCCGTAGAATCAATCGAGCCATCCTTCTGCTTGCCGACGCCGACCGTGCCGAGAATCCACTGACCCGAGGCTTCCGCGACCGGTGCGGCGACGGTGGCTTTCTTGGCCGGCTTCTTTGCCTGACCGAAGAGCAGACCAACCGAAAGGAACAAAGCGACAAGGGGCGAGCGCATGGCTGAATACATAGAGGCAGGGACAGGGGCAGGGACAGGAAAAAAAAGGGCCGGAGTCCGCAGACCCCGACCGTTTTTCTACTGGCCCTAGCCCTGGCCCTGTTATCAGAGACTCCGCAGATAGGCGGCCAGATCGGCGACGCCCTGCTCGGTCAGGCCCATCTGGGCCGGCGTGAACATGAGCGAGCGGTCGAGATGCTTCTCTTCCTTGATGCGATTGCGGGGAATTGACTGCACGAGGCCACCCATGGACTTGATCATCAGCGGATCGCCTGAAGACAGCACCATGCCCGTGATAACCATGCCGTCGTCGAGCACCACGCGCGTGCCTTCAAAGCCATGCGAGATGTTATTGGAAGGCTGGGCGATATTCAGGATCAGCGAGTCGAGCGACTGCTGCTTGGCATAGGTCGTCAGGTCCGGTCCGAAGTCGATACCCTTGCCGTCGAATTTATGGCAAGCATAGCAAACAGCGGAAACGGCTTTACCGTTGGCGACATCACCCTTGAGCGCGGCGATGACCTCGACCGAGGCGAGTGCCTTGGCACCTTGCATCTCCGGCGGCAGGTCGCTGGCTAACAGCTTGGCCGTGGCAGCATTACCGCCGCGTGCCTTGACGATGGCATCGACGTCGAAAGCCTTCCAGAGGCTGGCCTTGCGATTGCCGACCCACCACTTGGCGAGTTCCGCCTGGGCGAAGTTCTTGCTGAGCGAGAGCTCGACCATAGTGCCGGCGGCTTCGGCGCTGCGCGTGAAGGCGAGCGTGGTGAGGTCACGCTTGAGTTCAACGTCGTTAAGCTTGCCAGAGAGCAGGCGGGCGCGGACATCGCGGACGGCGGATGCCGGGTGCAGGCGCCAGGTGAGCCATGCGTAGGCGGGGGTCCATTCGAGAGCCGGCTTGGCCATGACCTTGGCGATGGCGGCATGGACGACAGCCTCGCGGTCCGTCGAAGCGAGGCCGATGGCCTCGAGGTAAGCACGATCCTGGCCGTCAAACTGCTGGGCGATGGTCACGAGCGTGGCGATGGCGGCCGGGGTCTTGAAGTCGCGCAGGGCGATAGCGACCTCGCGGCGCACGGCGGCGGACTTATCCTTGGCCAGGCTTTCGCAGAGCGAGAACACATCGCGATCAGCGGCGCGGAGGGCGCGGAAGGCCACGAGACGACGGGTGTCGTCCGCGGAGGCGAGTTCCCTGCGGGCGAGTGCGACACCCTTATCGCCGAGCTGTGCAAGCAGCCAGACGGCGCGGGAGGCGATGAACGGATTGGCGTCGGCGAGGAGAGCCGCGACATCGTCGACAACCTTATCACCCGCGGCCTTAAGGCGATTGAAGCCACCGGCGCGGACATTGGGCGAAGGATTACGTAAAGCGGAGATCTGGCCAGCGACGGTGGAGAGATCGATCTTGGGCATGACCGACTTGAAGCCCTTGGGCGCGATGCGGTAGATCGTGCCAGAGAGGCTGTTGTCGCGCGTACCGTGGCCGCCCACGCCGGGGTCAAACCAATCGGCGACGTAGATCGCACCATCCGGACCGACGCAGACATCGGACGGACGGAACTTGGTCTTCAGGACACCGGTGGCCTTGCCACCAAGGAAGTCGGAACCAGCCCACTCCTTCTCCTTATTGGAGGTGAAGAAGTCGAAGCGCTCGAGCTTCATACCGGCGCCATCAGGCTTGGGCAGGTAACCGAAGACGACGTTCTTACCCGCTTCACAGGCGAGGAGTAATCCGTTCCACTTCGAATCCAGCGCGCCGTTCTCGTAGAAGGCCACGCCAGTCGGAGAGCCGCCGCCGTAGACATCGCCCGCAGGCATGGTGCCGGGATCATCCTGGCGCCATTCAGCGACGGGGGTCTCCTGACCAGGACGCTTGTCGGCGCCCCAGGAACGCTGACCGTCGGCGGAAGCGAAGCCGGCATTGCCGCCTTCCATGATCAACGACACGCGGCAGGCGGGCGGATCATCGTTATCGCTCTGATACATGTCGCCGAACGAATTGATAGACTGCTCGTAGCTGTTGCGGTAATTGTGACCGACGATGCGGGCGTTCGTGCCGTCGCTGTTCATGCGCACGGAGAAGCCACCGACCCAGACATTGCCGTCATCGCTGCGAAGGCCGGCCACCTTCTGGGCGTCCACGGCCTGCTTGGTCCACTCACCGTGATTGTAAGGGCTGCCGATACGGAAGGTCTTGCCGGACTTGTCGGTGAACTGACCGCAGGTGTTACCCTGGTTGAAGTTCCACTTGCCGTCCGGACCGAAGGTCGCGCTGTGCAGGGAGTGGTCGTGATTACGGCCGTTGAAGCCGGTGAGCAGCACCTCGCGCTTGTCGACCTTGGGGTCGAAGATGCCGTCACCATTGGCGTCGGTGTATACGAGTAGGTCCGGTGGCTGGGAGACGACGATTTTGCCGTCGATATGGGCCACGCCGAGCGGCGAGACGAGATTCTCATCCTGCGTGAAGACGGTGACCTTGTCGGCCTTGCCGGCGCCGGTGGTGTCCTCAAGGACCACGATGCGGTCGCCTTCTGGACGGCGACCCTTCTTACCGCGGTAGTTGACGCCTTCGGCGACATACATCCGACCGCGTTCATCGAAATCGATGTTGGTCGGGTTATAGAACTGCGGGGAAGTCGCCCAGATGGTGACCTCGAAGCCCTCGGGGACGGTGAAGAGTTCCGCCGGTACCGCGAGAGGTCCGGCGTCATAGTCGACCGGCTTGTACTTGGCCGGGCGCGTGGTGAACACCGCGAACTTGACGTCAGCCGAGCTGGCCTTGCCGCCACGGATGGCGCCACCGTCATCGATGCCGATCTTGGCACGGAAAGACTTCGCGGGCGACGGGAGCTCGTAGGCGATGAAGGACGAGGCATGCGTGCCGATGCCGCGCGTGTATTCCTTGCCGGCGATCTTCAGCGGCTTGCCGTCGTAATTCTTACCGATGCGGGTCGTGCCGAGCGACTGGGCTTCCTTCCACTTGAGCTTGGTCAGGTCGATGACCGTGCCGTCGACCAAGACAACCTCGGGTTCGATCCAATTGGCCCAATCGCAGGCATTGCCGTCGATTTCGGCAACCACCAGAAAGAGTTCCTTCGAGCCATTGAGCTCGGCAGTCAGCTCGACGAGCCGCTGCTTGTCCTTGGCGAGCAGAAGGGGCGATTCGGCGACCGGTTTAGGGTCGGCGGCGGAAGCCAAGGCGGCCAGGCCCAGCAGAGCCAGCAGAGAGGCATTGGCCTTGCGGAATACGGTATTCATGGGGGTAAGGGGTACCTCATAGACACCCACATTGGGTGACGGTTCAACCCTAACAGTATCGTTATCCCCCCATCGGCTTAAAATACGAACGGACGGCTTTACATCCCGATGACAGCCAACACGTTTTAGGAACTAAGGGCACCCCTCCCTGTCCTATCCTCTCTAGATGTCTGTCCGTCACCTCATCGGTTCCGTTTTCCTCGCCCTCTCGGCCACCGCCGCCGAGACGGCCGCTCCCCCTACGGCTGCGCAGCTTGAGTTCTTCGAAAAGGAGGTCCGTCCAGTCCTCGCCGACAATTGTTATAAGTGCCACGGACCGAAGAAACAGAAGTCCGGCCTCCGTCTTGATTCCCGCGAGCTCATCTTGAAGGGCGGCGAACTCGGGCCGATCGTCGTGCCCGGTAAACCCGAAGTCAGCCGCCTCATCCTCTCCGTCAACCACGCCAAGGGTCAGGATGTCTACGCCATGCCCGGCGAAGACGAGAAACTTCCGCCCAAGGCGATCGCCGCCCTGACCGAATGGGTTCGCCAGGGCTTGCCGTGGCCGACCGAGTCTTCACCAGTCGCGCATGACCCAAGCAAGCACTGGGCTTTCAAGACCGTCCAGGCTCCTGCCTCTCCCGTCATCCCTTCGTCCGATGAAGCCAAGGTCCGCCAACCTCTTGATCGTTTCGTGCTCGCGAAGTTAAAGTCCGCCGGTCTCGACTTCAATCCGCAGGCGCCGCGCGAAGTGATCGTCCGTCGCCTGACGCTCGCCCTCTGGGGCTTCAACCCTTCCGCCGAAGAAATTACCGCCTACGTCAACGACCAGGACCAGCAGGCGACCGAGAAGCTCGTCGACCGCCTGCTCGCCGCGCCGGCCTTCGGCGAGCGCTGGGCCCGTCACTGGCTCGATGTGGCCCGCTACGCCGACACGAAGGGCTATGTCTTCCAGGAAGAGCGCCGTTACCCCTACGCCTATACCTATCGCGACTGGGTGGTGAACGCCTTCAACCAAGACCTGCCGTACGACCAGTTCCTGCGCCTGCAGATCGCCGCCGACCAGATCGCCAAAGACCCTGAGAATAACCGCGACCTCGCCGCCCTCGGCTTCCTGACGCTTGGCCGTCGCTTCCTCAACAGTACCGCTGACATCATCGACGACCGTATCGACGTGGTCATGCGCGGCACCCAAGGCCTCACGATGGCCTGCGCCCGTTGCCACGACCATAAGTTCGACCCGCTGCCGACGACGGAATACTATTCGCTCTACGCGATCTTCAATTCCAGCCAGGAGCCCAAGGAGCTGCCGCCACTCAAACCGTTCACCCGCACCAAGGAGACCGACGAATTTGAAGCCGAACTCGGAGTCCGTCAGAAAAAGCTCGATGATTTCGTAAACAGCCGACGCGAACTATCCTTCAGCTCGGCCAAGATTGCAGACTACCTGACGCTGATGCTGCGCGCAGCCAAGGAACCTAAGTTCAACTATACGCAGGAAGCCAAGCGCACGAACCTCTACCCGACGGTGCTCAACGGTTGGCAGCGCACGCTAAAGACCAAGGTCAACGACAAGGACCCGGTCTGGGGTGGCTGGTATCAGCTGAAGGATACCCCTGACGAACAATTCGCCGCCCGCTACTCCGCTCTGATTGGTAAACCGGAAGAATTCCAAGACACGCTACTCCGCGCCGAGCTCCAAAAAAAGGCCCCAAATAAGTTCAACGAACTCACCGCCGCCTATGGCGTAATCCTCGCCGAAGCCCATAAGCCCGACAAGGACGGCCTCCCCGCCTGGAAGCCTTGGCGCGACTTGGTCGAAGACCCGAAAGGACCAACGTCCGTGACAGCGGCTTCGCTGATCAGCACGTACAACGTTGCCGACCGTAATACCCGCAACAACCTCGAGATCCAGGTCGTCGGATTCAAAGCCACCAGCCCGAAGAGCCCACCCCACGCGATGGTCCTCCTGGACAAACCCAAGGCCGTCAAAGGCGTCGTCTTCCTTCGCGGCAGCGCGTCCCGCCCAGGCAAGATCGTCCCCCGCCAATTCCCGGCCATCCTCACCGACGGTAAGGTAAAGGAATTCACCGAAGGCAGCGGACGTCTCGACATGGCCAACGCCATCGCGAGTAAATCCAATCCGCTGACCGCCCGCGTGATGGCCAATCGCATCTGGACCGAACTCGTCGGACGCAGCCTCGTCGAGACACCGAGCGACTACGGCGTCCGCACCCCTTTGCCAAAAAACCCCGAGCTGCTTGAATACCTCGCCTCGACCTTCATGAAGGACGAATGGTCGATGAAGAAGCTCATCCGTTCGATCGTCCTCTCCCGCACTTTCCTGCAAACGGTTGATGTGCGCCCCGAAGCCTTGGCCAAGGACCCCGACAATGAGCTGAGCTGGCGCGCCCAACGCCGACGCCTCGATTTCGAGGCCATGCGCGACAGCATGCTACGCGTCGCCGGACGTCTCGATGCCGCCAAGATCGGCGGACAGCCGTTCAATCTCGAAGCGAACTTCTCCGAGCCGCGTCGCACGCTCTACGCTAGCATCGATCGCCAGAACCTCCCCGCGTTCTTCCGGACGTTCGACTTCGCCAATCCGGACTATCACGTCCCGAAGCGCAACCAGACCACCACCCCGCAGCAGGCGCTCTGGATGATGAACCATCCGTTCGCGCGCACCCAAGCTGATGCCCTCGTCGCTAAGACCGCCGCCCTGCCCTCGAGCGAAGAAAAGGTGAAGTCTCTCTACCTCTCCGTCCTCGGTCGGTCGCCGACTAATAATGAGATCACCCTCGCCCTCGACTATCTGCGCGAAGCCGAGTTGGCCCCCGCCCCAGCAAGCTGGCGCAATGGCTACGGCGGCTGGAACACTTCCACCAAGATGGTCGCCTTTACCGAGATGAAGGTCCAGACAAAGGATCGCATCGCGCCGACCGACAAGATGCCAGACAAGGAGTTCTCGCACACCTTCCTCACAGCCAAGGGCGGACACCCCGGCGACAAGGCCGATGCCACCGCGGTGATCCGACGCTGGACAGCCGGTAGCGCCGGCAAATATCGCATCGAAGGCATCCTTGCCGTCAGCAGCAAAGCCAGCGACGGCGTCCGCGCGCGCATCGTCACGACCCGCAAAGGCATCCTCGCTGAAGTCGTAGCAAAAGGCGCTGCTTCCGCTCCCGTGAACCTCACCGAGATAGAACTGGCCGCAGGTGAGAGCATCGACTTTATCGCCGACAACTTTATAGCCTCGAAGAGCGATAGCTTCTCCTGGTCGCCAGTGATCAAAGACGCCAAGACTGGCGAACTCCTCACGTCCGCTGCCGGAGAGTTCGGCAAGAAGCCGGAACGGCAGTCATCGCTTTCCACGTTCGCCCAGATCCTCCTGACCAGTAACGAATTTATCTTCGCCGACTAATGAACCAACTCGACTCACTCTCCCTTGGCTCCCGCCGTGAGTTCCTCCGCCGCGTCGGCATGGGCCTCGGCGGCGTCGCCATGGCTTCACTCCTCCAGCAGGAACTCCGTGGCACCGAGATCAAAGTGGACCCGCTCCGTCCGCTGGCCGCCCGCAAGCCCCCTCTGCCCTGCAAGGCGAAGCGCGTGATTCATATCTTCGCGAACGGCGGCCCTTCCCAGGTCGACACCTTCGACCGTAAGGTCGCCCTCGACAAGTACCACGGCAAGACACTCCCGGGTGACTACATCGCCACCGAGCGCAAAACCGGCGCCGCGTTCCGCTCACCCTTCACTTGGAAGCGCTACGGCAAGAGCGGCCTCGAGGTCAGCGAACTCTTCGACAAGACCGCGCAGCACGCCGACGACCTCTGCGTGATTCGCTCGATGAAGGCCGACGTGCCTAATCACGAACCCTCCCTGTTGCTGATGAACTGCGGCGAAGCCCGCCAAGTCCGGCCCTCAATGGGCTCATGGATAACTTATGGCCTCGGCACGGAGAACGAGAACCTACCCGGCTTCATGACCCTCTGCCCTGGCGGCTTTCCCATCCAGGAGACGCAAAACTGGCAGTGTGGCTTCCTCCCCGGAGTCTACCAAGGTAACTACGTCGACACCGCCAAGCGCAGCGTCGATGAACTCATCGAAAACATCCGCAACTTCGGCCTCTCCCGACCTGCCCAACGCAAGCAGCTCGACCTCCTCGCAAAACTCAACGCCGCCCACCAGGCCGCCCGCCCGCAGGACGCCGCCCTTGAGGCCCGCGCCCAATCCTTCGAGATGGCCTACCGTATGCAGCTCGAAGCTACCGACGCCTTCGACATCGGCCGCGAATCTGAAAAGACCCGCGAGATGTATGGCGACACGACGCTCGGCCGCCAGTTCCTCATTGCCCGTCGCCTCGCCGAACGCGGCGTGCGCTTCATCCAGCTCTGGCATGGCGACGGCCAGCCCTGGGACAGCCACGACGACATCGAGAAGAACCATAAGCGCCTGGCTTTGGAAGCCGATCAGCCCATCGCGGCACTCCTCACGGACCTCAAGCGCCTCGGCATGCTCGACGAGACCCTCGTCATCTGGGGCGGCGAGTTCGGCCGCACTCCGACCGTCGAACTACCAACCCCCGGCTCCAACGCCGGCAAGATCAACGGCCGCGACCACAATAACCACGGCTTCACCATGTGGATGGCCGGCGGTGGCGTGAAGGCCGGTACGGTCTACGGCGAAACCGACGAATTCGGCTACAAGTCTGTGAAGGACGTCGTCCACGTGCATGATCTGCATGCGACCATCATGAGGCTCCTCGGATTCAATCACGAAGAGTTTACCTTCCGCAGTTCCGGCCGCGACTTCCGCCTCACGGACGTCCACGGCAAGATTGTCCAATCCATCATCGCCTAATGCGCCTCCTCGTCCTGCTGCTCTGCCTCGCCGCCACCACGGCTTCGGCGGTCGAGACCAAGGTGTTCAAGGACATCAGCTACAAGGATGACGTCATTTCCCAGACGCCCTACGAGCAGGAACGCTGCAAGCTCGACCTGACCGTACCCGTCGGGACGAAAGGGTTTGCGACTTGTGTTTATTTCTATGGCGGTGGACTCAAGAATGGATCGAAAGACCTGGCTTCGGAATATTGCGCCGAGATCCGCCAAAGCCTCGCTCAAGCCGGCGTCGCGGTGGTCACGCCGGACTACCGACTGAGCCCGAAGGTCAAGTACCCCGCCTACGTCGATGATGCCGCCGCGGCCTTCGCTTGGACGGTGAAGCACATCGCCGAACATGGTGGCAACCCGCGCAAGGTCTTCATCGGCGGCCACTCCGCTGGCGCCACGCTCGCCTTGCTCGTAGGCATGGACCCGAACCGACTAAAGCCGCACGGCCTCACCCTCGGCTCCGTGGCCGGTATCGCCCAGGTCAGCGCCCAGGTCCTCACTCATTACACGATCCGTGAAGAACGCGGCCAGTCCCGCTACGCCATCACCTGCGACGAGGCCGCGCCCGCCTTCTATATTAAGAAATCCTTACCGCCCATTCTTACGATTTACGCCCAGAACGACATGCTCAGCCGCGCCGAGGAAAATATGTTTTTCATTTCGACGCTGAAAGCTGCGGGCCACGCCGAGAACTATTCGTTGCGCGTCGACGACCGCGATCACGGCACGGTCGGACATAATATCCGTAACCTCGACGACCCGGCCCGCCTCGCAATCCTCAACTTCATCGCGAAGCAATCCGCCAGCCGCTGAACGACGACCCCTCCTGCCGACCGGTTGTCCGAATCAGACGGACATGAAACGACCCCGCCCACCATCTCCCCTTGGCCCATGCTATCGCCTAACCGCTAACCGCCAGCCGCAAACCGCTAACACCTCCTTCAATTCCCATGCTCCTCCGCCTCACCCTGCTCTACTTCTGTGCGCTCCGCCTCTCGGCGGCCGAAACCTACGACGTCGTCGTCTATGGCGGCACTTCCGCCGGCGTCATCGCCGCTGTCCAGGCGAAGAAGATGGGTAAGTCCGTCGTCATCGTCGGACCTGATCGCCACCTTGGCGGACTCAGCAGCGGCGGCCTCGGCTACACGGACACGGGTAATAAAGCCGTCATCGGCGGCCTAGCCCGCAACTTCTACCACCGCGTGTGGGTGGAATACCAGAAGGACACCGCCTGGGCCTGGCAGCGACCCGAAACCTTTGGCAACAAGGGCCAAGGCACGGTGGCGATGGACAAGGATGAACGCACGATGTGGATTTTCGAGCCGAGCGTGGCGGAGAAGGTCTTCGAGGATTACGTGAAGGAATTTGGACTCACGGTCCATCGCGACGAATGGCTCGACCGGGCCAAAGGAGTCCGGATGGAAAACGGCCGCATCACGGAGATCACGATGCTCTCGGGCAAGAGTTTCGCAGGAAAGATGTTCATCGATGCCACTTATGAAGGCGACCTGCTCGCCGCCGCTGGCGTCAGCTATCACGTCGGCCGTGAAGCCAACGCGACTTACGGCGAGACCTGGAACGGCAACCAAGTCGGCATCCTACACCATGGCCACCATTTCGGCGCGGTGAAGAAGCCGATCAGCGCCTATAAGATCCCGGGCGACCCCGCCTCGGGCTTGCTGCCGCGTATCTCGGCCGAGCCTCCGGGCGTCCGCGGCGAAGGCGATAAGCGCGTCCAGGCCTATTGCTTCCGCTGGTGTGCCACGGATCACCCCGACAACCGCATCCCCTTCCCCAAGCCTGCGAAGTACGACGCCGCACAATACGAACTCGTCGTCCGCGTGCTCGAGGCCGGCTGGCGCCAGACCTTCCATAAGTTCGACCTACTGCCCAACCGCAAGACGGACACGAACAATCATGGTCCGTTCAGCTTCGATAACATCGGGATGAACTACGATTACCCGGAGGCTTCCTACGAACGCCGCCGCGAGATCATCCAGGAACATCGTGAATACCAGCAAGGCCTCCTGTGGTTCCTGGCCAACGATCCACGTGTGCCGACCGACGTCCGGGAAGAAGCCAACCGCTGGGGACTCCCGAAGGATGAATTCAAGGACAACGGCCACTGGCCCCACCAGATTTATGTCCGCGAGGCCCGCCGCATGGTCGGCTCCTTCGTGATGACCGAGAACGAGCTGACGAAGAAGCAGCCTACGCCCGACTCAGTCGGGATGGGTTCCTACACCATCGATTCGCACAATGTGCGGCGTTACGTGACCCAGGAAGGCAATGTGCAGAACGAAGGCGATATCGGCGTGCCGATCTCCCCTTACTCGATCGCCTATGGCTCGCTAGTGCCGAAACGCGGCGAATGCGCCAACCTCTTTGCGCCGGTGGCCTGCAGCGCCACGCATATCGCCTACGGCTCTATACGCATGGAACCTGTGTTCATGATTCTCGGCCAGTCTGCCGCTACCGCCGCCGTGATGGCGATTGACGGAAAGCTCGCCGTTCAGGACGTCCCTTACGCCGCCTTACGAGACCGCCTCGCCGCGGACGGGCAAGTCCTCGAGCATGCCTCCTCAAAGGAAACGCCGAAGGGGCATGGCAACGGCAAGAACATCGGCCCCCTGCCAGGAGTCACGGTCGACGATGACGACGCGCAGCAGACCGGCGCGTGGAAGCGAAGCTCGGCCAACGGAGGTTTCTTCGGCTCCGGCTACCATCACGACGACAAGGGAGCGGGCGGTCCGGCCGAAGCGAGCTTCGTGGCCAAACTCCCAGCTGCAGGCAGCTACGAGGTCCGCCTATCGGTCGTCCCCAACGCCAATCGCAGCCGCAACGCCCTCGTCCGTATCCATCATGCGGACGGCATCGCCGAACTCCGTGCCGATCTCTCTGGCACCGGCGCCCGTGACGGCCTGCTTTCCCTGGGTACCTACCGCTTCCCGGCCGGCCCGGCCAAGGTAAGCATCGGCAATCAAGGCGCCTCGGGCTATGTCCTTGTCGACGCCGTCAATTGGCAGGCCCGCTGAGGGACTTCCCTTAGAAATCCATTGAAACCTCCGGGGTACAGGGCTGTCATAAGAACATACCCATGCGCGTCCTGCCCCTAGTCGCCCCCTTGCTTGTCGCCGGACTCCTCGGAGCCGCCGATACCGCCGATACGGTCCGCTTCAACCGCGACATCCGTCCGATCATGTCGGACACCTGCTTCCACTGTCACGGCTTCGACCCGAAGTCGCGCAAAGGCGGCCTGCGTCTCGACCAGCGTGAGGATGCGTTGAAGGCCGGCAAGAGCGGCGAAATCGCCATCGTCCCGGGCAAGCCCGAGCAAAGCGAAATCATCAAACGCATCTTCTCGACCGATGCCGAAGATATCATGCCCGAAAAGGAGTCGCACAAGACGCTCACGGCTGCTCAGAAAGAACTCTTCCGCCGCTGGGTCGCCCAAGGCGCCATCTACGAACCACACTGGGCTTACAAGCCGCTGGAGACACCGGCGATCCCAGCTATGCCCTCCGGCGGTAAGAATCCGATCGACGCCTTCATCGGCGCCAAGCTTGCCGCCAAGAAGGTCGCCCCTTCCGCCGAAGCCACGAAAGAACGGCTGCTCCGCCGCGTCTCGCTCGACCTGACCGGCCTGCCGCCGACGCCCGCCGAGACCGCCACGTTCCTCGCCGACAAATCACCCGACGCGTATGAGCGACAGGTCGATCGTCTATTGACCTCGCCCCACTTCGGGGAACGCATGGCGATCTGGTGGTTGGATGTCGCCCGCTTCGCCGACACGGTCGGGTTCCACGGCGACCAGAACCAGCGCATCTTCCCTTACCGCGACTACGTCATCAAGGCATTCAATGACAATAAGCCGTTCGACGTCTTCACTCGCGAGCAACTCGCGGGCGACCTCCTGCCTAACCCGACCGAGGAACAGCTCGTCGCCAGCGGCTACAACCGCCTGAACATGATGACCCGCGAAGGCGGCGCCCAGGCGAAGGAATACCTTTCGAAATATGGCGCCGAACGCGTGCGCTCGGTCTCCAACGCCTGGCTGGGCAGCACCTTCGGCTGCGCCGAGTGCCACGACCATAAATTCGACCCGATCAAGTCCGCCGACTTCTACACCCTGCAGGCATTCTTCGCTGACGTGAAGCAGTGGGGCGTCTACGCGGACTACAATTACACCCCCGAACCCGAACTCAAAGGCGTCGGCAACGACCACCCCTTCTACCCGGAAGTCCGCAGCAAGAACGCCTACCTCAGCAAAAAAGATGCCGAGTTCCGCGCCGAGCTCGCGTCGTTCTATCAAAAGACCTTGTCCGAACAGAAGGATTCAACCGATTTCGCCTTCTGGCAGAAAGATATCGCCGCCTTCCTTGCGGAACATCCGACGGGACTGACCGCCCCTGCAGGTACCACCTTCCTTAAGGCCGCTGCCGCAGCCGCGCCCGCCAAGAAAGCGCCCGTAAAAACCGATGCGACTACGGCCGCCAAGAAGCCCGCTGCCAAGAAGGCAGTCGCCGCCGCCCCGGCTCCCGTCGCTTTCGCAGCCGGTGCGCAGATCAAA
Organism: Opitutales bacterium; assembly: GCA_044232865.1. Classification (GTDB taxonomy): domain Bacteria; phylum Verrucomicrobiota; class Verrucomicrobiia; order Opitutales; family UBA953; genus UBA953. The sequence goes on from JBIILC010000013.1 coordinate 14,121, forward strand.
ATGCCCAAGGGCGTTGCTAAAGGCGAAGACTTCGTGATCACGCTCAATGCAGGCGCTACGCCCATTGCCTCGGTTCGCATCGACCTACCCATGGGCTCCCTGCCAGCTGGCGCCGCCGCCAATATCACCGCTCGCTTTGGCATTCTCGACGGCAAGGGCAAGGAACGCTCGGTCGCCTTCCACTTGGCCGACGCCACGCATCGGGAACCACGCTATAAGAGCTCCGTCGAAGCGACCGACATCAACGCAGGCTGGAGCCTTAAGATGCCGGCCGCCGACGTCCATGCGGTCTGGCTGCTCGATACGCCCGTCACTCTCAAGCCTGACGAGAAGTTCGTCATCCATTTCGAAAGCAACGCCGCCCTGACACTCAAGGCCTCGGTCTCTCCTCTCTCTCACGATGAGCCATTGAAGGTGACCGCACCGGGGACCCTCTTCGCCGTCAAAAATGTCAGCCCCACTCCGGCCACCTTCGCCCTCTATGTGGCTTCGCAAGGCACCGACCGCGCGAGACTCGAGAAGAGTCGCACCCTAGCCTCCAATATCCGCCGTCAATACAACGGCTTCGCGTGGTCGATGGTCACCCAGGCTGCCAAACCTCTTACGGTGCGCATCCTACCTCGTGGTAACTTCCTCGACGAGACCGGCCCGATTGTCCTCCCCACGACCCCTTCGTTCCTCCCGGGGCTACGCACGAGCACCGACGAGAAGCGCCTCAACCGCCTCGATCTCGCGAACTGGATCACCTCCAAGGATAACCCTATCACAGGTCGCACGGTCATGAACCGTCTATGGCAGATTTTCCATGGCACCGGCCTCAGCGCCGGACTCGATGACCTTGGCTCGCAAGGCGAATTGCCCTCGCATCCCGAGCTCCTCGAATGGCTGTCCGTAGAGTTCCGCGATAAGGGCTGGAACGTGAAGAAGATGACCCGCCTGATGGTCACGAGCCGGACTTACCGCCAGAGCAGCAGCCTCCGCCCCGACCTCAAAGAGCTCGATCCGAATAACCGCCTGCTCGCCTCGCAGAATCCCCGTCGCCTCGACGCTGAATTCGTCCGCGATAACGCCCTCTTCATCGCCGGGCTCCTCAATGTCGCTGATATCGGCGGACCCAGCGTGATGCCTTACCAGCCCGAAGGCTATTACGAGCCGATGCAGTTCCCGAACCGCACCTACGTCGCGAGCAAGGACTCCGACCAATGGCGCCGTGGACTCTACATGCACTGGCAGCGCATGTTCCTGCATCCGATGCTGATTAACTTCGACGCTCCCTCCCGCGATGAATGCACCGCGCTTCGCAGCTACAGTAACACCCCACAGCAGGCCCTGACCCTCCTCAACGATCCGACCTTCGTCGAGGCCGCCCGCGCTATGGCCGCACGCTTGCTCGCCTTACCTTCCAGTGATCGCCTCAGTCACGGCTTCCGCCTCGCCATGGGACGCGACATCAAGCCCACCGAGCGCCCTTCGCTGGAAAAGCTGATCAGCGAACAGACAACTTATTATAAAGCTAATCCCGCCGAAGCCGCCAAGCTGATCAAGGTCGGCTTTAGCCAGTCGATGGCCAGCGATCCGGCCGAACTCGCCGCCTGGACGCAGGCGTGCCGCGTCCTCCTCAATTCCCACGAAGCGATCACCCGCTACTAAGATCATGCGCCCTTACGACCCTATCGCCCACGCCCTGTCGATCAATCGACGGAGCTTCCTCACCAAGAGCGCCTACGGCCTCGGTAGCGCAGCTTTCGCCATGCTCGCCGCGAAGTCGGGCTTCGGCGAGCTGCACGCCGCCCAGTTCTCAAGGGGCACCCTCAAGACGCCGCACCTTCCCGTCAAAGCCAAACGTGTCATCTTCCTTTGTATGGCGGGCGGACCTCCCCACATGGAGCTCTTCGACAACAAGCCGGTCCTCAAAAGCCTCCACGGCCAGCCCTTCCCAGAGTCGTTCACGAAGGGCAAGCAAATCGCCCAGCTTCAGAATACAGTCCTCAAGGCTCGTGGTGGCTCCTTCGAGTTCAAGAAGTGGGGTAAGTCAGGCATGGAACTCACCGACATCTTCCCGCACATCGGCTCGATGGCCGACGACCTCTGCGTCGTGCGCTCGCTGAAGACGGAGCAGATCAATCACGATACGGCCCACGCTTTCTTCAATACAGGTTCGATCATCAAGGGGCGCCCGAGCATGGGCTCTTGGCTGCTCTACGGTCTTGGCTCAGAGACCGAGAATCTGCCGGGGTACATTGTGCTGACATCCACCGGTCGCATCGGCCAGCAGCCGATCTCCTCGCGCCAGTGGTCCAGCGGCGTCCTGCCCAGCAAATACCAAGGCATCCAATTCCAGTCCAAGGGCGAAGCCGTCCACTACATCGGTAATCCCGAAGGCGTCTGCCAGAGCACCCAGCGTCAGGTCATCGACGAAATCCGCCGCCTCAACGGCCAACTCGCCGAAGAAACCGTCGATCCAGAGATCGCCACCCGCGTCGCCCAATACGAGATGGCCTTTAAGATGCAGTCGAGCGTGCCCGAGCTTCTCGACTTCAAGGCCGAGTCCGCGCAGACACTCGAAAACTACGGCATCAAGGAAGTCGGCGACGGCTCCTTCGCCTCCAATTGCCTCATGGCCCGCCGCCTCGCCGAACGCGGCGTGCGCATGATTCAACTCTACCACCGGGCTTGGGATCTTCATGGCAACCTCGACAACGGGATGAAGATGGGCGCCGAAGACGTCGACAAGGCCACGGGCGCTCTCATCCGCGACCTCAAGGAGCGCGGCATGCTCGACGACACGCTCATCCTCTGGGGCGGAGAATTCGGCCGCACTCCGATGGGCCAAGGCACGGGCCGCGACCACCACATCGCCGGCTACTCGGTCTTCCTCGCTGGCGGCGGCGTCAAGGCTGGCACGACCTATGGCGCCACCGACGAGCTAGGCTACAACGCGGTCGAGAACGTCGTCGATGTCCATGACCTGCACGCCACGATGCTCGCCTTGATGGGCATCGATCACCATCGCCTGAACGTGAAATATCAAGGCCTCGATGTCCGCCTCACCGGCGTCGCGGGCAAGGTGGTCAAGGGCATCATGGCCTAGCGGTAAACGACACTTAAACGCCGTTAAAATTCGGCGTTTAGACTTCAATGGTCAGGATGGAATCGTAAGGTCAAACCATGCCCCTCCACCGCCTCACCCTGACGGCCGCCCTCCTGGCGTCCGCCTTCGTCAACGCTTTCGCCGCCGACGCGATCACGCCGACCGCGAAGACCGAACTCTTCAACGGTAAGGACACCGTCGGTTGGGTGGTCTACCCGGCCGAAACCGCCAAGGACACCTGGTCGATCAAGGACGGCATCCTCGCCTGCGTCGGCAAGCCGAGCGGCTTCCTGCGCACGGAGAAGAGCTACAAGCAGTATCGCTTCACGGTCGAGTGGCGCTTCACGAAGACCGGCAACACCGGCGTGGTCGTGCACATGACGCCCCCCGACGCGGTCTGGCCGAAGAGCATCGAATGCCAAGGCATGCACAAGAACCAGGGCGACTTCTACTTCTGGAACGGCGCCACGCTCACGGGTGGCACCGAGCTCAAGGACAAGAAGAGCGGCAAGGTCCGCGGCTACCGTCTCGGCAAACAGAGCGACGCCGAGAAGCCCGCGGGAGAATGGAATACCTTCACCACGGTCTGCGACGGCAACACGGTCACGATTCTCGTCAACGGCAAGGAAGTGAATAAGGCCACCGGCACCAATCTCTCCGAAGGCTTCATCGGCCTGCAGGTCGAAGGCGGCGCCTTCGAAGTCAAGCGCTGCACCCTCGAGCCCCTGTAATCAGGCCACCCCTACCCCTGCCCCTACCCCTCTTCAGCCATGCGCCTCCTCAGTACCCTCCTCGCCGTCGCGTCTTCCGCGCTCTTCGCCGAAGCGCCTCCCGGCTTCACCCCGCTCTTCAACGGCAAGGACCTTGCTGGCTGGTACGGCTATAATCCGCACTCCGTCACCAAGCTGACCGGCGAAAAGAAGGACGCGATGTTGAAGAAAATGCGCGATGAATTCTCGCAGCACTGGTCCGTGAAGGACGGCGATATCTTCAATACCGGCAACGGCGCCTACGCGACGACCGATAAGGACTACGGCGACTTCGAACTGGTGCTCGAATACAACATGGCGCCGAAGGGCGACTCCGGCGTCTACCTCCGCGGCGTGCCTCAGGTCCAAATCTGGGACCCGACCGACGAGAAGGCCTTCAAGCATAACGCCCAGCTCGGCTCCGGCGCCCTTTGGAACAACTCCCCAGGCAAGCCCGGCAAGGACCCGCTGGTCTTAGCCGACAAGCCCGCCGGTGAATGGAACACGATGCGCATCCTGATGGTCGGCGCTCGCGTCAGCATCTGGCTCAACGGCAAGCAGACCGTCGACCACGCCACCCTCGAGAACTACTACGACCGTAAGGCCGCCATCCCCGCCAAGGGCCCGATTTCCCTCCAGACGCACGGCGCCCCGATCCGCTGGCGCAATATCGCCGTCCGCGAAATCGCGGGTGACGAAGCCAACCGTATCCTGACCTCGCACGGCAAGGCTGGCTTCAAGTCCATCTTCAACGGCAAGGACTTCACGGGTTGGGCCGGTCCGGTCGAGAACTACGAAATCGTCGACAGCTCCATCCGCTGCAAGACAGGTAAAGGCGGCACGCCTTACTACAATCAGGACCTGACCGACTTCGCCAATCGCCTCGAATTCAAACTTCCCTCGGGCGGTAACAACGGCCTCGCCCTCCGCTACCCCGGCACGGGCAACACGGCCTACGTCGGCATGTGCGAACTCCAGGTGCTCGATGACAACTACGACAAGGTGAAGGGTAAGATCGACCCCCGCCAGGTCCACGGTTCTGCCTACGGCATGGTCGCCGCCCAACGCGGTTACCAGCGCCCGATCGGCGAATGGAATTTCCAAGAAACCACCGTCGTCGGCTCGACCATCAAGGTCGAACTCAACGGCTTCATCATCCTCGAAGCCGACCTCTCGAAAGTCGATATGGCCACGGTGATGGGCAAGAGCCCACACCCAGGTAAAGACAACACCCACGGTTTCTTTGGTTTCGCCGGCCATAACGACGCCGCCGCCTTCCGGAACATCGAAATCAAGGACCTGGCCGCCAAGTAAGCCTCCCTTCAGGCCTCCTTCAAAACCCCTCACCAGAGGGTTTTTTTATTAACTGCACATTGCTATGCTCCAGCGAGGTTCTTAATTGTCCTTATTCGCAAGCCCCATGCGCCCCTACCGCCCCCTTCTCGCCGTCGCCGGCGCCCTGCTCTTTGCGTCATCGGCTTCGGCCGAACGCGTTCAGTTCAACCGCGACATCCGGCCAATCTTCTCCGACACCTGTTACGCCTGCCACGGCCCCGACGAGAACAAGGTGAAGGGTAAGCTACGTCTGGATTCGCTCGAAGCTGCACGCAAAGGCGGAAAGTCCGGCGACCCAGCCATCACGCCGGGCCATCCCGAAAAGAGCGAAGTGATGAAACGGCTGCTAACGACCGATACGGACGATCACATGCCCCCGGCGGAGTTCCATAAGGTGCTCACCAAGGCCCAGATTGCCCTCGTCGAACAGTGGATCAAAGAAGGCGCGGAATACCAAGGTCACTGGGCGTTCCAGACTCCAGTCAAACCGACCGTCCCCAAGATTCCCAGCGGCGGTAATGCGATTGATGCTTTCCTCGCTCATGGCCTCACCGCCAAGGGACTCAAGCCCAACGGCGATGCCCCGAAGCCTACGCTTCTCCGCCGCGCTGCCCTCGACCTGACGGGTCTGCCTCCCTCCGACGCCGACCTACAGGCCTACCTGGCCGACTCTTCACCCGAGGCCTGGTCCAAGGCCCTCGATCGCCTCATGGGCTCGCCTCACTACGGTGAGAACATGGCGATGCAGTGGCTCGACTTCGCCCGCTACGCCGATTCCAACGGTTTTCAGAGCGACACGCAGCGCACGATGTGGCCGTACCGCGACTGGGTAATCAAGGCCTTCAATGACAATAAGCCTTTCGACGCCTTCACGGTCGAGCAGCTCGCCGGCGACCTGCTCCCGCACGCTACCCGCGACCAGATTGTCGCGACGGCCTTCCATCGTAACCATCGTCTCAACGGCGAGGGAGGTCGCATCGTGGAGGAATGGTTCGCTGAAAACGTCATCGATCGCATCGAGACCACGGGTTCCACCTGGATGGGTCTGACGATGAACTGCTGCCGTTGCCATGATCATAAGTACGACCCGATCTCGCAGAAGGAATTCTACCAATTCTTCGCTTACTTCAATTCGAACAACGAATCGGGGGTGCTCGGCGAATTCGGCGGTTCCGGACGAACGCGTGCCGGCGGCAACACCGCGCCGCTGCTTTCCCTTCCGACCGAAGAACAACAGAAGCAGATCGACGCAGCCACTACTGCACTGAGCTCGGCTGAGGCTGCCCTGAAAGCCATCCCTTCCTCTCAACCCGAACTCTTCGCCAAGTGGCTCGACCGTCAGCGCGCGGCCTTCTCCAAGGAAGGCGTGGCCTGGCAGCCCCTGTCGGACGAAAAAGTGTCGGCGAAAGAAAATGCTGAGTTTAAACGCCTCGACGACGGCTCGTGGCTCGTCTCGGGCGGTACCGCTGACAAGGAAACGTACGTGGTCGAAGCCTCGCCTACACCGGGCCTGCTGACCGCCGTGCGCCTCGAGGCCCTACCCGATGACTCCCATCCGGGCAAAAGTCTCGGCCGCGCCTTCAATGGAAACTTCGTCCTCAGCGCCTTCGAGATCCGCCTGAAGACCTCCGACGGCAAGACGACCAATCTCCCGTTGGTGAAAGCCGAAACAGACTACGATCAAGCCGGCTGGAGTATCGCCAAGCTTGGCCCCGCCCCGATGACCAAGGGTAAGGCGAAGAAAGCCGACGCCTCAAAGCCCGGCTGGGCAATCGGCGGTAACCTGCCAGGGAACAACGTCCCGCGTAAGGCAATCTTCACCATCGCGCCGACAACCATTCCCGCCGGTGCCAAGCTGGTGGTGGTGATGCGCCACGAATCGGCCTCTAACCATAGCATCGGACGCTTCCGCCTGAATATCTCCGGCCAAGACCCGAAATTACTCTCGCTGAAGACCGACCCTACGGCCGAAGCCGCTCGCCGACTCATGGCGAAACCCGTCGACCAAATCACACCGGCCGACCGCAAGGCGCTAGAGAAGCTCTTCGCCGACAGTCCCGATCACCCTCGCTTCGCCGCCACCGCCAAGGTCGCCACCGCGAAGACGGGCTTCGAGACGGCTAATAACGCACCGGTCACGGTGATGGTGATGAATGAACTTCCCAAGCCGCGCGATGCGTTCGTGCTCCTGCGCGGTGAATACGATAAGATCGGCCCCAAGGTCGAACGCGCCCTCTTCCGCGCCCTGCCGCCGATGCCCGCTGGCGAACCCAACAACCGCCTAGGCTTCTCCCGCTGGCTCGTCAGCGGCACGCACCCGCTCACGGGACGTATCTGGGTCAACCGCGCCTGGGAACGCTTCTTCGGCATCGGACTCGTGAAAACGTCCGAAGACTTCGGCTCGCAGGCCGAATGGCCGAGCAACCCCGAGCTGCTCGACTGGCTCGCTGTCGAATTCGTCGAACGTAAATGGGACATGAAGGCGATGCAGAAACTGATCATGACCAGTGCAGCCTATCGCCGCAGCGCCGCCGTGACGCCGGAGATGCTCGAGAAGGATCCCGATAATCGCCTCGTGGCCCGTGGTCCACGCTTCCGCCTTCCCGCCGAAGTCATCCGTGACCAGGCCCTCTGGACGGCCGGCCTGCTCGTCGACAAGCAAGGCGGTCCGAGCGTGAAACCGTACATGCCCGAAGCGGTCTGGGACGAGACCAGCGTCTACGGCGACATGCGTAACTATAAGGCCGAGACGGGTGAAGGCCTCTGGCGCCGTTCCCTCTATACGATTTGGAAACGTACCGCGGCACCGCCCACGATGCTACTCTTCGACTCCGCCGGCCGCGAGGTCTGCACGGTGAAGCGCTCTCGCTCGAACACGCCGATGCAGGCGCTCTCGCTCCTCAACGAGGTCACCTTCGTCGAAGCCGCTCGCAAGCTTGCCGAACAGTCCCTCCGTCAGCCCGGTGATAACGACGCCAAGCTCGCCTGGACGTTCCGCAAGGTGGTCCGCCGCGACGCGACGCCAGCGGAACTTGCCGTACTCCGCAAGGGACTCGACAAGCGCCTAGCGACCTACGCCGCCGACGCCACGCTGGCACCCAAGCTCCTCGCCACCGGCGTGAGCCCCGCCGCGACCGACCTCGACCGCAACCAGCTGGCCGCTTGGACCGCGACCGCCAACATCCTCCTCAACCTCGACGAAACCGTCACCCGCGAATGAACTGTAACGACCGCCAATTCCTCGGACTAGACCAGGCCACGAAGATGGCCCTCTCCCGCCGCACCTTCATCAAGGGCTCCGCCGGTGGCATCGGCTTGGCCGCGCTGGGCTCGCTGATCGGCACTCCGGCCTTCGCCGCCAACCCGGGCCTGGGCTTCCCTAACTTCAAACCGAAAGCGAAGCGCATCATCTACCTCTTCCAGTCCGGAGCTCCGTCCCAGATGGATCTCTTCGACCCGAAGCCGCAGCTCGAAGCGATGCGCGGCAAGGATCTCCCGGAATCGATCCGCAAGGGCCAACGCCTCACGACGATGACGTCGGGCCAAAAGAACTTCCCAGTCGCGCCGTCGATTTTCAAATTCAAGCAACACGGGCAGTCGGGCAACTGGTTCAGCGAACTGATTCCCCATATCGCCTCGAAGTCCGACGAATGGTGCGTCGTCCGCGCCATGCACACGGAAGCCATCAACCACGACCCGGCGATCACGTTCATGCAGACGGGAAGCCAGCTGGCTGGCCGCCCCAGCATCGGCGCTTGGTCCGCCTACGGACTCGGCAGCGAAAACGCCGACCTCCCCGCTTATGTGGTGATGACTTCCTTTGGTAGCGGCCGCCCCGACGACCAACCACTCTACGACCGCCTCTGGGGCGCCGGCTTCCTGCCGTCAAAACTCCAAGGGGTGAAACTCCGCAACAAAGGCGAACGCGTCCTCTACCTGAAGGACCCCGAAGGTATCCCGCGTGAGGTCCGTCGCGAACAGCTCGACGAACTGGCCGCCCTTAATAACCAGCGCCACGGTATCCTGGGCGACCCGGAAATCCAGACGCGCATCTCACAATATGAAATGGCCTTCCGCATGCAGACCAGCGTGCCTGACCTGCTCGACCTCTCGAAGGAACCGCAGCACGTCCTCGATCTCTACGGACCCGATGTGAAGCGTCCGGGCTCCTACGCCTCGAACTGCCTTCTGGCGCGACGCCTCTGCGAGCGCGATGTCCGCTTCGTCCAGCTCTTCCACATGGGCTGGGATCACCACGGAGGCCTGCCCAAGGCCATCAAAGGCCAGTGTAACGACACCGACCAAGCCACCGCCGGCCTACTGACCGACCTCAAGCAGCGCGGACTGCTCGACGACACGCTCGTGGTCTGGGGTGGCGAATTCGGCCGCACGACCTACTCACAGGGCGCCCTCACGGAGACTAACTACGGACGCGACCACCACCCCCGCTGTTTCACGGTCCTGATGGCCGGCGCTGGTGTCAACAAGGGCTCGACCTTCGGTGAGTCGGACGACTTCAGCTACAACATCGTCAAGGACGGCGTCCACGTGCACGACCTCAACGCGACGATCCTGCACTTGATGGGCGTCGAGCACACCCGCTTGACCTACCGTCACCAAGGCCGCGACTTCCGCCTCACCGACATCCACGGTGAAGTCGTGAAGAAGCTGCTGGCTTAAGCCTCGAGCCCTCCGGTCATCTAGTCCTCCGGCCCTCCGGCCCTCGTGTCCTCGCTTACTTCCCCGTCTGCTCCCGATACATCACCTTGAAAGGATTCTCGGCCGGGCCTTGGACGTTCTCGTTGACCATGAGCGGACGGCAATCCTTCCACCAGGCATCATGCTTGGCGATGAGATCGGCGACGACCGTCGGGTGTTGTGCCGCAACGTCGGTGGTCTCGCCGTAATCGGCGCTGAGATCAAAGAGCTGCCAGTTAGCTGGGGTCTGCTTAAAGTCCGTTGGCGACTGCGGTGCTTTCTTCACGGCCTTTCCCTTGGCCTTGGCTGCCCCACCGGCGGAGACACCGGTGGACACGAGGTGCCAGCGGGAGGTACGTACGCTGGTCTGCGCGAACTTACCGACCTCCGGGTCGACCCCTTTGACCATATTGCCCCAGCGGCCGACATGCGTGAAGAGCGTGCGGTCTGGCCAGGCGATATTTTGGCCTAGTTTCGCGGTCAGCAACGGCACGAGGCTACGGCCTTCGATCTGGGCCTTCATCTGGTCGGATGTAGGCGTTCCGGTAAGTTCGAGAATCGTCGGCGAGAAATCGATGTGGGCAGCAAGCGCTTTGACGTCCGTCGGCTGGAATTTTCCGGGCCAGCGCCAGAAAGACATCGCGCGAATGCCGCCCATGTAGGGCGTACCCTTGGTCGCGCGCATGCCCGCGTTGAAGACCTTGGTGCCCGCGGTCCCACCGTTGTCGTTCATGTAGATCACCAAAGTATCCTTAGCGATGCCGAGGGACTCGACCTTAGCCATGAGCTGGCCGACGTTCTGGTCGATATTGTGCAACATGCCGAAGAAGTTCTCTGTGTCCTTACCGAGCCCTTTGCCTTCGTACAGGGCCGCATCTTCGGGTCTGGCGTTATACGGCCCGTGTGGCGCGTTCGTGGCGATGTAAGCGTAGAAAGGACGCTTGGCGGTAGCCTCCCCTTCGATCCACTTGGTGGCCTGCTTGAAGAATTCGTCGGTACAATACCCCTCGGTCTTCACGAACTTACCGTTATGCAGGAGCGTGGGGCCGTAATAAGAGTTCTTGGGCACGTCACCGCAGCTGCCCTGATAGCTCTGGCCAATCCCACCCGCGCCATGGATGTAGACTTCGTCGAAGCCTCGCTTGTTGGGCTGATACTCAGCCTCGTCGCCCAGGTGCCACTTGCCGAAGATTCCCGTTTGGTAGCCGGCCTTCTGTAATTGCTGCGTCAGCGTCACGGCACCAAGTGCCAACCGTTCGCGCTCTAGAATAGTATGCGTGATGCCGTTCTTGAATTCATGTCGACCCGTCAGCAAGGCGCTCCGCGTCGGGGAACAGGTCGGCGAGACCTGGAAATCCGTGAAGCGGACGCTCTCCGCGTGCAGCTTGTCGAGGTTCGGGGTCTTCAGCACGGGGTTACCGTGAGCGCCGACATCGCCATACCCTTGGTCATCCGTAAGGATGAAGATAATATTGGGACGCTCGGCGGCGAGCGTAGTGAGGGTGCAAAGCAGCAGTCCGGAGAGCAGTCTCATGGGGGTAAGCTCACCATGAGTCCGCCCCCGCAGAACGCAACCACTCAGCCTTGGCGTCTGGTCAGCCTGAAAGAACGGTAACTCATTTCGCCACTGAGGGCGTCACGATGCAGCCTAGACCCTTTGACACCGGCGAAATCCAAGGCCAGACCGTGCAGGAAGCGCGGCAAGGCCTGCTTCACCATGGCGACGTAACGAGGGGTATTGAGCTCCATGCCACGAATAACCTCGGGATTGATCAAACGCATCTCATCCAGCCTCAGTCGCGGATTCTTCGCCAAAGCGGAAATCCATTCGTCGATGCCATTCTGATAGCGTAGATCAGCATGACAGAATCGCCCGCCTGGTTTCAGGACGCGGGCGACCTCATCCACGAATCCGGGGAAATCAGGGTAGCAATGCGAAGCCTCGACATTGATCACGACGTCGAAGCTGGCCTCCGTAAACGGGAGCTTCTGGGCGTCACCGACCTGGAAGTGCAACCCGGCAGCCTGATGCCGTGCCTGGCAATGGCGGATGGCCTCGGGATTGAGATCCAAGCCGACGTATTCCGTCGGCTGGTAGGTCCGAGCGAAATAAGACGCGCCACCACCATGGCCGCAGCTAACCTCTAGCACCCGCAAGCCACGCAAGTCTACGCCGCCGCGGACATGCTCATAGAGCTGAATGTTCGGGCGGTTAGGTTCGTCCTCATGCTTCAGTTGCAGTGGCTCCACACCCTCTTCCTGAAACGCGTAATTCAAGAAATCGATACCCTGCTCCCGGACCCGTCGGGTAAAGAACGGATACCACCACGCCCAGAGCTTCTGACGAAGCTTCGGTCGGACGAGGATTTCTTCGATGAGTCCCATCAGGACCAGACTCCCTGTTCGACTAAGGCCTTCGTCGCGGCCGCCGACCAGCCGCGGTTCGCGACGGGATTCGCCGGGCTGGGGTGCGGCACCTTGGCATACTTGACGAGCAAACCGTCCAAGGCTTCGCGAGCCCGCGTCTCGGCATAACCGCCCACGCCCACGACGGTACTGACGCCGAGCGTCTCGACCATGACGCGAAGGAGCTTATCACACTCCGTGTTCACGGGCGCCATGACCTCGTTGGGCAATTCCTCCGGGATGACATTACGACCCTGCTTGGTGTTCTCGAGGAACAGCAGCGGGCAGTAGTTATGGACAAGATGATCCGCAAAGAAGGCCTCGGCCTTACCGAAGCGTTCCTGGAACAAACCCCAGAGACGGCGGCCGCTCACCTCGGAGCGATGGCAGGCGAACCCAGTCACCTTCTTGCTCGGGTGCTCCTTCTCCGGTCGGCCTACCGGCATCTCCAGCCCCATCCAGTCGCGAACGGCGGCAATCTCGCCGAACGGCACGCCGGTCTGAGCCATGCCGAACGGCCCGGGGTTCATGCCTAGGAAAAGTACCTTCCGCGGGCCGGCGGCGGCGAAACGACGCAGGTAGGCCTCGTGCGAAGCCCACGCGTAGTCCAAGGGCTGGTAGACGAAGTCTGCCGGCGCGGGAAACAAACGGCCGTCTAGGGCCTTCCGTAACGCGATCGTCGCTCGGATGACTGGCTCGGTGGACATGCCGTCAGACAATCGCCCACCGTCGCCGGGTCGAGCCGTAAGCCACCCGCGGAGGCGAGATTTCCCCTTGCGCTTCCCCCCGCACGATAAAAAGTCCACCTCCCTACCGACGTGAGCAAACCGCAGCCCTGGACTACCAAAGACGCCGAAGAATATTACGGCTTCAAACGATGGGGAGGTAACAACTTCTCCGTGGACCCTCAGGGGCACCTCTGCGTGCACCCGAAAGGCGACCACCGCAAGATCCGCATCACGGATATCGTCAAGGAGGTCGAAGCCTCCGGCCTGAAGCCCCCGCTCACGATTCGCGTCCAGGACCTGCTCCGCAACCGCGTGACGCAGATCAACGAAGCCTTCCGCAGCGCCATCAAGGAAGAGGACTATGACGGTCGCTACCGCGGCGTCTTCCCGATCAAGGTCAACCAGCTCCGCGAAGTGGTCGAAGAGATCCTCGACGCGGGCGAAGAATATGATTTCGGCCTCGAAGCTGGTTCGAAGCCTGAGCTCATCATCGCCCTCGCCCTCCTCGAGAACCGTAAGGCCCTCCTGATCTGCAACGGTTACAAGGACGAGGAATACATCGAGCTGGCCCTGATGGGTCGCCGCCTCGGTAAGCAGACCATCATCGTCGTCGAACAGCTCTCCGAAATCGACGCCATCATCCGCATCGCCCGCCGCATGGGCGTCCAGCCCCACATCGGCCTGCGCGTCAAGCTCACCACCGCCGGCGAAGGCAAGTGGGCCGACAGCACCGGCGAGAACGCTAAGTTCGGCCTGACGGCTTCGGAGATCGTCGAGGTCGCCGGCCGCCTCGCTAAGGCGAAGATGAAGGACTCCCTTCGCCTCGTGCACTTCCACATTGGCTCCCAGGTCCCGAACATCGGCACGATCAAGAAGGCCGTGGTCGAAGCCACCCGTTTTTACTGCGAGCTGAAGCGCATGGGCTTCCCGATGGGTCTCCTCGACGTCGGCGGTGGCCTAGGCATCGACTACGATGGCAGCCGCTCGGCCTACGAATCCTCCATGAACTACAGCATGGAAGGCTACGCCCGCGACGTCGTCGCCAACGTCAAACAGATCTGCGAAGAGAGCAAAGTGGAGCTTCCCGACATCGTCTCGGAATCCGGCCGCGCGCTCGTCGCCCCGCACTCGATCCTGATCTTCGAAGCCGTCGACCGCATCACCCGCGACGACGGTAAGGTCGACACCTCGAAGGGTAAGACCCACCAACTGGTCAAGGAGCTCGAGTCCATCCGTAAGAACAAGCGGAAGTTCGACCCGCTTGAGCGCTACCACGACGCCAAGGAAAAGCGCGAGGAAGCCCACGCCCGTTTCAGCCTCGGCAACCTTCGCCTCGAAGAGCGTGCCGCCGCCGACCGTCTCTTCTGGGATATCTGCCGCCAGATCCGCGATGACCTCAAGGACTCTTCCGATGTCCCCGACGAACTCGCCCGCCTCGACTCGATGTTGGCCGAACAGTACGTCTGCAACTTCTCGGTCTTCCAGTCCCTGCTCGACCACTGGGCCCTCGATCAGCTCTTCCCGATCGCCCCGATCCACCGCCTTAACGAACGCCCAACGGTCCAGGCGACGCTCGTCGACATCACGTGCGACTCCGACGGCAAGGTCGACGACTTCATCGACCTCGAGGACGTCCGCAAGACGCTCGCCCTCCACCCGCTCAAGGAAGGCCAGCCTTACTACGTCGGCGCCTTCATGGTCGGCGCGTACCAGGATATCATGGGTGACCTGCATAACCTCTTCGGCCGCGTCAATGAAGCCCACGTCTTCCTCGAAGATGATGAAGCCGACGGCTTCTACATCGAAGAAAGCATCCCGGGCTACTCCGTCGAACGCATCCTGGGCATGATCCAGTATAACGCCGAAGACCTCTGCCGCATGCTGAAGCGCCAGGTCGATCGCGCGACGAAGGCTGACTCGGTCCGTCCCCGCGAAGGCGTGGCGATGGTCGATCTCTACGAACGCCTGATCCGCGGCCGCACCTACCTTATCCCCAACCGCGAAGAGCTGAAATCGAAGAAAGCTTCGAAGAAGAAATAAGCGACCTGAGAGCCTGACTAAGTCCGGCTCTTCTTTTGCCCTACATCCTACTCCATGCCCCCTTGCCCACGTGCCAGCGTGCCCCCTCTGGCCGTCAGGCCAGAATGAGCTTCAACTTCTTCAACTCGTCCAACGTCAGCGGAGGCGCTTCGCGCAGATTTTCGTATGAGTCGACGTGCGCGAGCCAGGCCCAGTGATCGCCGCAGTCCAGACGCTCCATGAATTTTAAGCGCAGCGTCGCGATGGCACCCTTAAGCATGAAAAGCCCTTCGCCGACATGCTCGATCTGGTCGCCCAGCTGCGAAATCTTGTCCGTGGAATTACCGGACTTCTTACCGAGCAACTTAATGTGATTGGCCTGATCCTTGGCCATGTAGTTAAGCAGGCCGATCGGATTCGCTTCGAGGTTCGCGAGGGTCTTGGTGTCCTTATAGACTCCGATGATGAAGCGCTTGGGCTTCATCGAGATCGGTGTCACGTAACTGCAAATGTTTAGGTTGCCCTTCCCGTTGGCCGTGGTGGCGAGGCTATAGATGGGACCGTCGACACGGTTCCACGGTTTAATGCGAATGCCAGGCATAGTCGGGGGTGATACTTCTACCCTAAAATATGCCGCTTGTTCCCTATTTATTCTGTCCCCCGGGGCCGCCCTGACCTACAACCTCCCCATGGCCATCCCGGTCAGCTTGCCGCCTCCCCTATGAACCCCATCGTCGCCTTACATGGGTTCACCGGCCAAGGGGCAGATTTCGACCTCCTCCGCGCCTTCCTACCCCCCGGAACAAGCCTTTCGGCCCCAGATCTGCCCGGACATGGGTCTAAAAGCCTGCTGAGAGACCTTTCTGCCTACTCCCTGCCCGCCCACCTGGAAATCATCTCTCAGGCCGCCTCGGCCCCTCAAATCACCCTCATTGGGTACTCAATGGGCGGCCGCCTCGCTCTCCACTGGGCCGTCGCCCACCCGGAGCGCATCCGACGCCTGATTCTGGTCGGCGCCAGCCCCGGCTTGGCCACCCCAGAGGAACGTGATGAACGGCGCCTCGGCGACGCCACCTTGGCGGAGTTCATCCGTACCCGTGGCCTAGAAGCCTTCTTCAAGTACTGGCATAACCAGACGTTCTTCCAGCCGATGTTGCACCTGCCGAAGGAACGCCTCGACCCGATCCTCGCCCGTCGCGCCCAGAACAATCCTGAGGGTCTCGCGATGAGCTTGGAGAATATCGGCACCGGTACGCTCCCTTCCCTCTGGCATCGCCTAAAGGAACTCCGCTTCCCCATCGATCTCGTGACGGGCGAAATGGATGCGAAGTTCACCCGTCTTGCCCACGAGATGGGTGCCCATCTTCCGAAGGCCCGTCATAGCATCGTCGAAGGCGCCGGCCACGCGGTGCATTTGGAAAAGCCGTCCGACCTCGCGATGCTCCTGCAATAAGAAAGCCGCCCATCAGGCGGCTTTCGTGAAGTAAACTGGGGTCGAGCTTAAGCGAAGACGCCCGTCTGCGGAGCAGCCTTGTTGCCGACCTGCATCGGACGACCAGCCGGAGTGATGATATCGGTCTGCACGGGCAATCCGGCGGCATGCGCGATGGTGGCGTGGAGACTGCCTGGCGAAACGCCGTTGGCGGCCGGCGCATACCCCTTCTCGTCGCTGGCGCCGAAGACGAAGCCGCGCTTGACGCCGCCGCCTGCAAGGACGGTGGAGAAGACGAGCGGATGGTGGCCACGACCGCCGCCCTCGAAGGTCGGCTTACGACCGAACTCAGAAGCGACGACGACCAAGGTGGTGGCGAGGAGTCCCTTAGACTCGAGATCCTGAATGAGCGCAGCGTACACGCGGTCGAAATCTCCGCCGACCTCTTCCATACGATCATCCAGCGTGGCATGCATATCCCAGCCGCCGCTGGCGACCTCGACGAAGCGCACGCCGTTCTCAATCAGGCGACGAGCCAGGAGACAGCCCTGGCCGAACTTGCTCTTTCCGTAGCGTGCCTTCGTCTCGGCCGATTCGGCCGCGAGGTCGAACGCTTTGAGGTCGGTGCTCTTCATGAGCTGGAAGGTGGACTCGTAGAATTCATTATAGGACTTAACGCTCTCATCGGAGGCCTTGCCTCCGAAACCGGCATCGAGTTCGGCCAGCAGCCCAGTGCGCTTGGCCACGACGGCTTCAGAGACCGGGCTCTTGGTATCCATCAGGCCATCAGTCGGGTTGAGAATCGGGAGCGGGGAATAAGCCGCCGGGAACCATCCGTTACCATGATTCGACGAGCGATTGACGGTCACGGAAGACGGCAGGGTCTTGTGGCTAGTACCGAGGAAGTGCTGAGCCCACGCCCCAAGGGTCGGGTGCTGGACGGTGCCGCGCTGTTCGAAACCGGTGCGCATCAGGTAAGCTGCCGAGGCATGGACGCCGACCTTAGCGGTCATGGAGCGGATGACGGTAATCTTATCGCTGATCTTGGCCGTCTCCGGGAGATAAGAGGTCAGCTGCATGTCACCCTTGGCGGAGACAATCGAGCCCGGGCCCTTGGAGGCGCCAGTCTTCGGATCGAAGGTGTCAATGTGCGACATGCCACCATTGAGCTGCAGGAAGATCACGCGCTTGGCCTTACCGAAACCAGGCAGACCCGCGTTAGGCGCCTTCACGGCTCCCGGGACTTCGGCAGCCTCGGCGATTCGGGTGAAGAACGGGAGGACGCTCAGGCCAAACGAGACCTTGGCGCACTTCTCAATGAAACTGCGACGGTCCTCGGGATTGCGGAGGAGATTAGCGGAATGGAGGATGCTCATTGGACGAAGAGGAATTCGCGGGTGTTGGCGAGGACCCAGGCCAGATCCGTCAGGGCGAGGCCATCCGTGAGCGATTTGCTCGCAGCGGCTAGCTCCTTGGCGGTCGGTTTGCGGGAAAGATAAGAAAGATAAAGCGAAGTGACCTCACCCTCAGTCGTCTTGGCCTTCATGGCATCCAGAACAGCGGCGGAACGGACATCGGAGACGAGCTTACCGACGGATCCGTTCATCATCTGGAGAACCTGCGGGACGCTGCCGTCGTTGGTGGCGGAATCCGCCAAGAGCCGGTCGCCCTGCCCCCATAGACGAAGGAAGTGCGTCTCCGACGAAGGTTGAGGCAATTCGCTCGCGCGAGCCAGCATGAGCGAGAAACGACTGATGGGCTTATCGCCTTCATAACCGTTGGCGAGACCGAGGGCGGAACCACCGCCACCCTTCTTCGGGGCACCAGCCAGCTTGCCGCCGCCGGAAAAGGCCTTGGTGGTGCGATTGACGGCATTCTTCAGTTCGGCCAAGGTGACCTTGCCGGCCGGCAGCGCCATGGCCTTGAGATCGTCTCCGCGACGGAGCAACACGTTGTCCGCATAGGTGCCGACGGCGGTGACAATCAGGCTGTCCCAGACCTGTTCGGCACTCAAGCGGCGGACGATTGGTCCGTTGAACAGATACTTAGCCTTGCCGAGATCGGGTGTGGCGCTGGCTGAAGCTTGGTAGGTCTTGGAATTATAGATGACGCGCTGCACCTCGCGGAGGTCGAACTTGGCGGCCTTCATGACGAAGGTAAGGTGAGCCATGAGTTCGGGACTGCTCGCCTCGGCGAGGTCGTCGATATCATTGATGGGCTCAATCACGCCCAGGCCAAAGGCTTTCTTCCAGATACGGTTGGCGATATTTGTCGCGAAGCGCGGATTCTGCGGGCTCGTCAGCCAGCGGGCGAACTCATCGCGCAGCTGGGGCGGGGTCTTGGTGTTGACGTTATAAATCGGAAGGGACTTTTCACTCTTACTCCAGGCAATCAGCGAAGGGGTCACGGGATCGCCGGCCTTGGCGTCCTTGTACTTATAGTCCTTCGGGAAGGTCAGCTTCTGCTTCTCGCCATCTTCGAGGCGGAAAGCATTCATGTCTGCAATCTTGGTCGTGGCGGCCTTCGGGAGGCTGGCGTCGCCCTTGATCACTTTCTTGATGGCGCCGAGGATGGCTTCGTCCTTGCCATCGGTGGCGCCGAAGAACGCCGCCATCTGGTAGAAGTCGCGCTGGGTCCAATCAGCCAGGGGGTGGTCGTGACACTGGGCACAGGCCATGTTGGTACCCAGGAAAGTGGTCATGAGGTTCGACACGCCGTCCAGTGGCATCTCGGCGTCGAAGAGCATGAAGCCGGTCGCACCGTTATCACTGAGGCGACCGTCCGCGGTGATCATCTCGGAGACCAACTTGTCCCACGGAGTGCCAGCGGAGAGGCGAGCCTTGAGCCAGTCCTCAAAGGTGAACGCCGGGACGCCCTTGG